>DKOD01000037.1:8622-10393 GCA_002469865.1 Alphaproteobacteria bacterium UBA7371
GGCCGCTTCCCCATGTGGCTCGCACCGGTCCAGGCCGTGTTGGCCACGGTGGTGTCGGATGCTGATTTGTATGCCAAAGATTTGGTTGCAGAATTAAAAACTGCTGGCCTGCGGGCAGACGCTGACTTGCGCAATGAGACCATCATGTACAAAATTCGCGAATTGTCCCAAGCCAAGACCCCGGTTATCGCCGTGGTTGGCAAGAAGGAAGCCGCCGAAGGAACGGTTTCCGTGCGCCGGCTTGGTTCCAAAGACAGCGTGACCATGGACCGCAAGGATTTTGTGGATGCCATGAGGGTGGAGGCTATCGCCCCCGACCTAAAATCCTGATACACACGCTTTTGTATGAATAACTGCCATAGGAGAAGGCGACCATAGCCCGTAGACCCATGAATGAAGGCCCCAGCAAAAATGAGGGGCCAAATATAAATGAGCTGATCAATGCCGCAGAAGTGCGCTTGATTGATGCCGACGGAAGCAATGTCGGCGTCGTTTCCATCAATGAAGCCATGAACAGGGCCGATATTGCCGGCCTGGACCTTGTGGAGATTTCACCAAATGCCAGCCCACCTGTATGTAAGGTGATGGATTTTGGGAAATACAAATATGAGGCCCAGAAAAAGGCATCCGAGGCGCGCAAAAAGCAAAAGATCATCGAGGTCAAAGAGATCAAGATGCGCCCCAACATCGATTCCCATGATTATGACGTGAAGATGCGCGCCATCATGCGTTTCTTTGAGGCGGGTGATAAGGTGAAGGTGACGCTGCGTTTTCGTGGCCGTGAAATGGCCCACCAGGAATTGGGCATGGATTTGCTCAAAAAGGTCCAGGCCGACACGGAAGAATTTGCCAAAATTGAAGCCCAGCCAAAATTGGAAGGGCGTCAAATGATTATGGTCATGGCACCGAAGTAATTCGTCATCATTCTTCCAGGTCAACGATCATGTGCATGGGCCCTGTCTTGCATTGGCAGGGCCTTTTTGCTACGCCCACGCACTTCCCGGTGCCAAGTTGATTGCTTGGTGCCCATAAGCGACCGCCTGGCGATTGTCAGGGCATGCCATGGCGGTCTGGCAACTTGGCCCCTAAGGGGCCTCTCAGAATTTGAGGAGTAGAGCAAATGCCCAAGATGAAGACCAAGTCAGGCGCCAAAAAGCGTTTTAAGCTGACAGCCAAGGGTCTTGTTCGCGGCCAGCAGGCCGGCAAGCGCCATGGCATGATCAAGCGTTCCAACAAGTTCATCCGCAACGCACGCGGCACCCAGGTTCTTAATGAATCCGACGCCCGTGTTGTGCGCAAATTCATGCCCTATGCATGACCGCTTGAAAGGATATTGATCAATGTCACGAGTTAAAGGTGGTGTGCCGTCACACCAAAAACACCGGAAGGTCATCAAGGCCGCCAAGGGCTATTACAGCCGCCGGAAAAACACCTTCCGCGCCGCCAACCAGGCCGTGGAAAAGTCGCTGCAATATGCCTATCGGGACCGTAAGCGTCGGAAAAGAACATTCCGTGCTCTTTGGATCCAGCGCATCAATGCGGCCGCACGCAGCCACGGCCTCACCTATGGCCAATTCATGAACGGCCTCGACAAAGCTGGCGTGGAGTTGAACCGGAAGATGTTGTCGGAAATCGCTGTTCATCATCCCGACAGCTTTAAGGGCCTTGTGGATCAAGCGCAGAAGGCGCTAGAGGCATAAGCAGTCCTTCCTTCGGTTGACCAATCGAAAAGGCCCCCTGGGGCCTTTTTTTGTGGCAAAGGAGCAAAAAG
>DKOD01000172.1:0-1817 GCA_002469865.1 Alphaproteobacteria bacterium UBA7371
ATGAAAACGTTTTTGTTGCACATCAAAAGGGCATATTCTCACTTATTGCATATGGGCATCACTTGAGCGAGGTTACCCATGACAAAAATTCAATGGGGAACAACATGGACAGCAAATTATTTTCACCGATCAAACTTGCGGGGCTAGAATTGCGCAACCGCACGGTCTTGGCGCCCATGTGCATGTATTCTGCCCATGACGGCACAGCCAATGATTGGCATTTGATGCATATCGGCCAATTTGCGGTTTCGGGCCTTGGCCTGTTGATCATGGAGGCAACAGGGGTGACGCCCGAGGGCCGCATTACTGCAGGCTGTCTAGGCCTTTATTCCGACGAAAATGAAGAGGGCCTTGCCCGTGTGGTGGAATTTGCCCGCAATTACGGCAATGCGCCCATTGGTATTCAATTGGCCCATGCCGGACGAAAAGCATCCACGGACCTTCCCTGGGCGGGCGGCAAACCCCTTCAACCCGACCATGAGGCGGGTTGGCAGACCGTCGCGCCCTCGGCCGAACCTTATGCCGATGGCTGGCATCGCCCCGACGCGCTTGATGAGAAGGGTCTGGAACGCATCAAACAGGCTTTTGTGAACGCCACCAAGCGCTCCATCAATATTGGTTTTGACCTTATTGAGTTGCATTTTGCCCATGGCTATCTTTTCCACCAATTTCTCTCGCCAATTTCCAACCGACGCAATGACCAATATGGCGGCTCGCTTGAAAACCGCATGCGTTTCCCCCTGGAGGTTTTTGATGCGGTGCGTGCGGCATGGCCAAAGGACAAGCCCCTTGGTGCCCGCTTTTCGGCCACCGATTGGGTGGCCTCATCCAGTTGGGATTTGGAGGAATCCAAGATCCTTGCGGTGGAATTGGCCAAACATGGCTGTGATTTTGTCGATGTGTCTTCCGGTGGCAACAGCCCAGCACAGCAGATTGAGGTTGGGCCTGGCTACCAAACCGGTTTTGCCGCTGCAGTTAAGCAAGCATCCGGCTTACCGACCATGGCGGTGGGTCAGATCACCGAGGCGCGGCAAGCGGAATCCATCATCAGGACCGGTCAGGCGGACATGGTCGCGCTGGCCCGTGGTTTTTTGTATAACCCAAGATGGGTGTGGCATGCGGCCGAGCAATTGGGCCAAGAGGTTGCCTATGCACCACAATATATGAGGACCAGCCGTGCCTTGAGGGGAATGCCCATCCCGGGCAACCCACCCGCGCCCAAAAAATAGCCCAAGAAATGCAAAAGAAGGAAGACAAATGGCTGAGGTAAAAATTTCCCCATCAATTCTGTCAGCTGATTTCGCCAGGCTTGGTGAAGAGGTTCGGGCGATTGAAGAAGCTGGCTGCGATTGGGTTCATGTGGATGTGATGGATGGCCATTATGTGCCCAACATCACCATTGGCCCAGCTGTGGTGAAGGCCCTTCGGCCCCATGTCAAAACCATCATGGATGTTCATCTCATGATTGCGCCAGTGGATTCCTATATCGAGGCATTTGCCGATGCTGGTTCTGACATCATCACCATCCATGCCGAAGCCGGACCACATCTTGACCGATCCCTGCAATTAATCCGGAACTTGGGCAAAAAGGCCGGCGTTTCATTAAACCCATCCACGTCGGAAGATGTGCTCAAATATGTGCTTGATCGGGTGGATTTGATCCTTCTGATGAGTGTGAATCCAGGCTTTGGCGGCCAATCCTTCATCCCGTCCCAGATCGAAAAAATCGCCCGCATCAAGGACATGATCGGCGACAGGGACATCGAAATCGAGGTGGATGGTGGGGTAACCCCAGAGACGGCGCCTGCCTGTGTCGC
>DKOD01000172.1:2216-5980 GCA_002469865.1 Alphaproteobacteria bacterium UBA7371
GTCTATAAGGCCAATATTGATGCCATCCGCCAATCGGTGGCCCATATCTGATCAGCTTTGGGGTTTCGGGTCTGTTTTGATCAAAAAGGCTATCATGGCGGTGAGCAAAAACAACCGATACAAATGGTGGCTTGCCACATAGGCAGGGTCAGCCCCCACGGCGGTTCCCATGGCAATCATGGCCTCCAGGCCACCGGGTGAGAAGGCCACCAAGCTTGCCAGAAAGGGAATATCCGTGGCGAAGAATGTGGCCAAACTTGTGGCGATGGAGCAACCCACCGCAATGGTGATGATCATGGCGGCGGCCTTGCCATAGGTTGCCAATTCACGAAGCGTGAGGCGGGTGAACCGACTGCCTGCGAGACAACCGATCACCAAAATCGCTGCATCAACGACCTCCATGGGCATGCGGCCAGGAATAAAACCGCCCAAATGGAAAATGGTCGAAACAATCATGGGCCCAACCAACATCGGTGCTGGACCACCCAGGCGCTTCAAGATCAGGCCAGCACCAAAACCCAAAAGCACCAAGATGGCGATTTCGCCATAGGACATGGCATCACCTTCAGGCTGGGCGTCGGTGGGAAGCCCAAGGATCAGGGCGGCCCCGGGCACCAATAAGGTGAGGGATAAAATGCGAAAGGATTGGATCATGGTGATCATTTTGGCATCGGTGTTGCGCTCTAGGGACATGGCGACCACCAGGGAAAGATGGCCAGGAACTGACGACAAATCAGCCGTGGCCCGGTCGCAACCGAATATTTGGCGCATGACAAAGCTTGCCAGGTAAAAATTGATAACGATGCCGATGGTCAAAAAGGTGAGGCTCACGGGCCATTGCCCAATTTGCTCCAAACTATCTTCATTCACACCGGCACCCAGTGCCGTGCCAAGCAAACAAAAAGCCAGATAGCGAAACAGCATGGGAACTTCAAATGTCATGCCGCGGCAGGACAAAAAGGCAATGATAAGGGCAGGGCCGGTCAAAAAGGCCGCTGGGAAGCCCACGAACAGCATGACAAGGCCGCCTAGGAACCCAAGACCCAGGGTGCGGGCCGTGGCCAATGATTGGATCAACATTTGTCTATGGCTTGGAAGGGTCAACATGGTGCAGGTTATTCTAAATATTTAAAAAAAGGACTGGGTGAGCATGCCATGGCCCGGCGCAGAAAACAAAAGCCAAAACGAATAAAAAACATGCACCCCGCCCTGCGTCTTTACAAAGAAGCAAGCCATCCAGGGTTCAGGGGGCCACAATTTCGGGTGGATTTGCCAGACCCGATGGGCCGCGCACATGACGCGCATGCCACGGTCTTTGGGCCTGGCCACCAACATCTTACCTTTATGCACAACCAAGTTTTTGGCTTTGGGACCATGGCTCAGGCCGCCATTGGTCAGGCTGGCTTTGTTCACCCAAGCGATAAGCGCGAGGGCGATATGGCAAGCCCTGCCATGGGCCATCGGCTGGTGATGATTTTTTATCGGTCGGGCCGCATGTTTTTGCCGCCCAGCATTCAAGCCATGCCCATTCTCCCCCACATGGCTTTTGGGGATGATCCCTCAGCATTTGCCCCCAGCTACAACAAATTTGTCTCTGCCCGTGCCCGTTGGGGTGGGGATCGGCTATGGCGCAAGGATAGGCTCTATGACTTTGTCGCCGTTATGGAGCGGGACATGATTGCCCAAAAGGGCGAGGGAAGCGCCTTATTTTTGCATGTGAAACTGGGTGCACATACCGCAGGATGCCTTGCCACCAGCCGGGCCATGTTGCGGCGTTTTGCGTCTGTCTTTGCCCCGGTCAGGCGTAGGATTCGCGCCGGTTCATGATCATCACCCCACGGATCATGCGGTAATAGAACCAACCCAGCAGGATCAGGCCGGCAATGAAGGGGACGAAGAAGAGAAGGCCCAAGCTAATCACGGTGAGGACAAACCCAGCAATGGTGATGGTCAAAGACCAAATGACAAACCAAACAAAGCTATGCCAGATATTTTCCCAATGGGACGCCATCCAGGTTGATTGGGTCTCTTTTTTCTGGATAAACGCCAAAATACCGGCCAAAAAAACAGTGACAAATCCGGTGAAGATCATGGCGAGGCAGAGCAAATAGCCAATAAGCAAAATATTGGTATCCTCCACCATGGGTTTGTTCTGTTCGATGTTGTTTTCCATTGTTCTCACCTTGTCGCTTCGGCATGAATTCAGTCATTCTTAATCTTTGTGGGGATTTTTTTCCATGTCTGATCTCACCAATATGAAGATTATTGAGGAAAGCTTTGGCCCCATGGAGGGCAAAATCCTGCTCGATGTGGGCTGCGGTTCCGGCGCGCTTTTGAAAGCGCTTATCAAAAGAGGCGCGAAGGTCCATGGCCTCGATCCCGAACCTTCCGCCTTGGAAGCGTCCCGGGTCCGGGCGCCCCAGGCCCATCTTCGCCAGGCAGGGTTGGAAGATGCAGGCTTCCAAGCGCATATGTTTGATGGAATTGTGATCCTCAACAGCCTTCATCATGTTCCTCGAGAACATATGGGCCGGGCCCTGGATGAAGCTCTTGGGATGCTCAAACCCAGTGGCGTGCTGGTGGTGATAGAACCGCTCGCCCGGGGGGACCATTTTGCGGTCATGCAGCCGCTCGAGGATGAGACCGATATTCGCGCCGATGCCATCTCAGCGCTTCATGCCTTTGTTGCCCGCCATGGGCTTAACGCATTAGAGCGTGAACATGATCAGGTGGTGGAATTGGAAGATGTTGACCAATTAATCCGTAAGGTGGTGGCCGCCGACCCATCCAGGTCTTCCGCTGTCTCCGAGGCCCGACCCGCCATGTTGGGGCTTTTTGATAAGCTTGGCGCGGTCGTGCCCGGGGGCAAAAAATTCAACCAACCGATGGCTTCCTGGGTAATTAGGCCTCTTGGTTGACAACAGCCTTCATGGACACGCCCCCTCGGCTGTTGATGGCCTGAAGGGTTAACTGATCCCCTTCGGCCCGGCCGCCGATCGTGATGGCCTCGTCGTGGAATATTGGTGCCATGGCCCGAAAGGAAAATGACTTTAGCTGGTCCATGCCAATGTTGCGCAAAGCCAGATCTAGCAACAATGTGGCCGTCAGGGGGCCATGAAACAAAAGCCCAGGATAGCCTTCCACCTGGCGGCAATAATCAAGATCATAATGAATCCGATGGCCGTTGAAGGTGAGGGCAGAATAGCGGAACAACAAGGTGGAATCGGATTGGAAGGTTTCAGAAAATTCCATGTCATCTGGTTCCGGGCCGTCGGCAATCGGATCCCCGGGCTTTCTGTCCTCCAAATAAACAATGTCATGTTCTTCGCGCAGTTTCAAAACATCATCTTTTGAGATGTCATGGGTGACGGTAACCAAGGCCATCGGCCCATGGCGGCCAGCTTTTTCTTCCAATTTGGTGATGGTGGATCTTTTGAGATGTTGCTGCCCGAGCAGAACATCATCATGAAACCAAAGCCTGCCACCGGCCCACATGCGCCTGGGGAGGGTGACGGGTGGCAAAAAATCACCCCGCTTGCTGTGCCCATCACGGCCCAGCTGATCGCGGAGCGCTGCTTGCAAAAAATACATCCAATGCCAGCCCGGGGGTAACGCATCACCTTGGCCAAAGCTGCGTGCCTGGCCCAGGCTTGCGGCCATGAATTGGGCTTGTTGGGGTTGCAGCATGTCAGTTCGTTCTTGGCTTTTGCCTATATATTCTTCAAACATGATTTTCTTTCATCATTCTGTTTCGACTTTGTCCT
>DKOD01000172.1:6351-6734 GCA_002469865.1 Alphaproteobacteria bacterium UBA7371
TATTCTTCCCCCAATATTGCCGGCAAACAAATTGTGGCCAATCTGGGCATGGAATGCCAGCTGATGTCATTTGGCGACCTTTCCCAATTTCAGCAGCGGCTAAAAAATGAAATGAAAGCCATCGCCCAATCTGCGATGAAGAGGGGCGCCAATGCGTTGGTGAATGCGCGTTTCTCCCAGGAAGGAAATCTTGTTCCTGGCCAAAATGGCGCCGAAACCGTGGTCATGCTGTGCGCCGATGCAGTAAAGGTACGTTAATGATCAAGAGTTTTTCTGACATGATTGGGCAAGACCGCGGCTGGTGAATGAAGTCGTTACAATACGCTCGGCGAGCCAACGCTGACTTAAAAGACATGACAGATTACACCGCCCGCATTTGGGGC
>DKOD01000134.1 GCA_002469865.1 Alphaproteobacteria bacterium UBA7371
AAAGAAACCGGTCACAAGGTAAATATATTGTTTGCCAAAAGTGGGTTGGTTGAGCGTGCGCAGCTTGAAGGATCAAATAGCAATGCAGACCTAATACTTACCACGGGCGTGCGGCCTTTGGTTCAGGCATCGGAACTTGGTCTTTTTGATGATTTGGGAAGCTTGCCTGACCAAGTGCAGCCCGAGGCATCGTCAATAGATGGCCAATGGGTTGGGTTATCACTCAGGCCGCGTATTTTTTATGTCAGCAAAAACAGAGCGGATCTTAGCATCAACAATTTTGATGATATATTGCAAGAGCCCTTAAAGGGCCGATTTTGCAGCCGTCCTTTGAAGCATGGTTACAACTTATCTTGGCTTGGTGGCATGATTGAGCGACGTGGTGTGGCAGAAACCAGAGCCTATTTGTTGTCCTTAATGGATCAAATGGCTCGTACCCCCCAAGGAAATGACCGAGCACAGGTTCAAGCGATCCACGAGGGAATTTGTGATGCATCCATCGGCAATGCTTATTATTACGCAAAAATGCTCGCCAATGACGAACAAAGGGCTTGGGCTGAGTCGGTGAATTTGGTTTTTGCTGTTGGGCGAGATGGGGGGGTGCATGTTGATGTTTCTGGCGCTGGCATTTTGAAATCAGCCCCGAACAAAGAAATTGCTCGTGAATTCATCGCCTATGCATTATCTTCCAAAGCCCAAGCTATTTACGCCGACGTGAATAGCGAGTTTCCTGTGGTTGATGGCGTGGCAAAACCTGTTATTTTTGATGATGTGGGTGCTTGGGTCATTTCAAGTACCCCTTTGGTGAAAATTGCCCAGCGTGCAAAACAAGCAGCGATGCTCGTGGATGAGGTGGGCATAGATGTGAATTAATTGGCCCCTGGCCCGAGGTAGATAATGGATTTGGTTCTGAAATTAGAGGAAATTTGTGCCAAGGGTGACCTCAGAATGACCAACCAAAGGCGGGTGATTGCAGAAGTCCTCATGGAATCTGACGACCACCCATCAATCGAGGAAATTCTCGATCGCGCGCAGCTTAAAGACAAAAAAGTTTCATTGCCCACGGTTTATCGCACGGTGAAGTTGTTGGAAGATGCCAACATGTTGGAAAAGCACCTGCTCAAGGATGGGCGCACCCTTTATGAGGATAAGGTTGGTGAACATCATGATCATCTGATCGACGTGACCACCGGGGATGTGGTGGAGTTTGTGTCAGAGGAAATCGAGGCTTTGCAAAAGCTTATTGCCGACAAATTGGGCTATCAATTGGTCGACCACCGCCTTGAATTATACGGCATTCCAAAAAAGAAGGCGGTGGACTAAATATTTGCGCCGTTTAACGCGCCAATTTCTCCATCACAAAATCTAATCGGTCCTGACCCCAAAAAACCTCTCCATCGAGAACATAGCTGGGCACACCAAACACACCATCTTTGATGGCCTTGTTGCCATGGGCTTCAATGGTAGCTTGAGCCTTTTCAATTTGTGCTTCATCCGCAACCATTGCGGTTGGTGTGATGGTGTTTAAAATATTGCCAACAATCGCTGGGTCGGCGATGTTAGCCTCTTCGCACCAGAGAGCAAAACCAATACGTTCCGCTGCTCGCAATTGCATATCTTCGGGCAGAAGTAAGATGCTTGCATGGGCCAAAAGATCTGGGGATGGAAAGTAAGCTGGCTTCATCGTGAGGGGCAATTCCAAACGATCCGCCCATCTTTTAAGCTCAACAAAACGATATTCCTGTCGCGATGGATGACGTTGGGGGAGGGGGGTGCCCCCGGTCGCCTGGAATATTTGGGGGATGCTGACGGGACGAAGTTCCACGGAAAAGGAAAATTGCTCCTGTAAGCGCAAAAGCCGATGATGGCCCATGAAACTCCAGGGCGAATTGATGTTAAAATATTCAACAATATTGTTCATGGGTGGTACTTTCGGGTTGCTGCTTCGGAGGGGTCATTAATAAGGCCTGCGCGCCACATCATGACACGCAGCATGGGGTAAAAAAATTGATCACCAGGATAGCCCAGCAAACGGTCCACCTCTTTCCCATCAATCATAAGGATGAAAGTTGGCGTGTAATGGAGTGGTTTGTCTTCATTAAGCCCAGATGGACGTGGCCCAGCGATATTAACCATTCGCAGTGGCGCAATTCTGCCCTCACTGCTTTTGGGGTAACCAACCCCAATTTCTTCTATCCATAACAGGCAATAAGAACAACCATCCTCCTCAACCATGATAAGTTCGGATTTTACGTCATTAGCTTGTGCAAAATGTGTGGGTAAGTGCATAATCACCAAAGTCAGGCAGATATTGGTCATTAGTGAACGGAGGAAGTTCCATGGGTTTTGACGTGGGTTATGGCACCGCATTTGTTGCTGGCATTTTGTCATTCCTATCTCCATGCGTGCTGCCATTGGTTCCGCCTTATCTCACGTTTTTGGCAGGTGTGTCACTTGAAGAACTTACCCAGGGCAATGGTGAGCGTCGCCGCTCTGGCAAGGTGATGTTGGCTGCCATAGCATTTGTGCTGGGCTTTGCGACGGTATTTACTTTGCTAGGTGCCGGGGCCTCTGCGATCGGGCAAACCTTACAAAAACATTTTGATACATTAGCCATTATTGGTGGCATCATCATCATGGTGTTTGGCCTGCATTTTTTAGGTGTTTTTCGTGTCGGGCTTTTTTATCGTGAGGCTAGGGTGCATGTCGAACGTAAGCCACCCGGTTTCTTTGGGGCTTATCTGATTGGCTTGGCCTTTGCATTTGGTTGGACGCCATGTGTCGGACCTGTTTTGGCTTCCATTTTGTTTATTGCTGCAGGCGAGGAAACGGTCATCGAGGGGATGGCGTTGCTCCTGTCTTATGCCCTGGGCATTGGCATTCCCTTTCTGATTGCTGCGGCATTCGCACACCCCTTTATGGGGTTCATGGCCAGATTTCGAAGGCATCTTGGTGTGGTGGAAAAGGTTATGGGCGCATTGTTGGTGGTTGCTGG
This sequence comes from Alphaproteobacteria bacterium UBA7371, assembly GCA_002469865.1. Taxonomy (GTDB): domain Bacteria; phylum Pseudomonadota; class Alphaproteobacteria; order UBA8317; family UBA8317; genus UBA8317. The sequence continues at coordinate 2,996 of DKOD01000134.1, forward strand.
CATTATGCTCATGACCGGTACCATGGCCGAGGTATCTTATTTGCTGCTCGAATATTTTCCATCTTTGGGAACCATTGGTTGATCGCGCATGCGACTTTTGGGGCATTGCAAATAGGTCGCATGGACATCGACGTCTGATGGGTTGATCTTTTCTACAGCATAAGTATGGTTAATTTATTCGTTTAAAAAACGAAAACCTAATTCATTTATGTTGGTTTTGAAAAAAAGAAATGGCAGAGGGAGCTAAAATATGCGTTTTGCGGCTTTGGTGCTTTCTGGGGTGTTCATGGCGTCGGTGGCATCTGCAGAGGAAATAAAAAAAGTTGAAATTGTGGATGGTGCTGTTCAGGCATCCTTAACTGGCAAGCCGGGCGATGCTGTTGCTGGTGCAAAAGTATTCAAAGGGCGCAGGGCAGGAAATTGTCTTGCATGCCATGGCAATAAAGACATGTCCGGTGAACAATTCCATGGCGAAACTGGTCCGATAATGGATGGTGTTGCCGACAGATATTCAACCGAGCAGCTGCGGGCGATCGTTGTGAATTCTAAAAAAGTTTTTGGCGACCATACCTTGATGCCTGCCTTTTATGAGGTTGATCGTTTAAGCCGGGTTGCCAAAAAGTTTGAGGGCAAGACTGTCCTTTCCGCCCAGCAGGTAGAAGACGTCGTTGCCTACCTGTTGACCCTTAAAGAATAATAAATTTTAGCAATTGAGGAGATTGTCCATGACGAACATTTCCCGCCGTGAGGCATTGGCTGCTGGTGTAGGTTTTGCGACCATTACCATGTTGCCGCTTTCCTGGGCCCATGCTGACAAGGCATTGGTCGACAAAGCCATCGCAGATTTTACCGGTGGTGCATCTGTTTCAGAGGGCAATGTCTCATTGGACATGCCAGAAATCGCTGAAAATGGTAATACTGTGCCGCTGAATGTAAGCGTCGATAGCCCTATGGCTGATGATAATTACGTTGAAAGCGTCATGATCTTGGCTTCTGGCAACCCCACGCCTGGCGTTGCCACTTTTCACTTCACGCCATTAAGTGGCGAGGCAGCTGCGACCACACGTATGCGTCTTGCATCCACCCAGGACGTGATTGCGGTTGCAAAAACATCCAAGGGTGAATTCTTCCAGGCAGGTACAACCGTTAAGGTCACCATCGGCGGCTGCGGCGGCTGATCGAGTTATATTGGAGATAGAAACATGGCCAAATCAAAACCACGCGTAAAAGCGCCAAAAAAAGCATCTGCTGGTGACGTCGTCACCATCAAAACCCTGATCAGCCACAAGATGGAAACTGGTCTTCGCAAAGACAAAGAAGGCAAGATCATCCCACGCAAGATCATTAACAAATTTGAGTGTAGCTTCAACGGTGCTTCAGTGTTCAGCTGCGACATTCTCCCAGCTGTTTCTGCCAACCCGTATCTGGAGTTCACCATGAAGGCAGTCGAATCAGGCGAATATAACTTCAAGTGGACTGACGATGATGGAAGCATTTACGAAAAAAAATCCAAGCTTACAGTTGCTTGAATTGCTGGGTCGGCCTTTAGGGGCCGACCCAACGTTTTAAAACAAAAACAACCGGGGGGTTAATGATGAAAATTTTTGGAAAAGTAGCTGCTATTGTAGCAGGCTCAGCTTTGGTTGCCACTGCAGCATTTGCTGAGGACCGTAAATCTTACCCAGCACCGAAGGACCATCCTCTGAGCGAGATTATTTCTGGTTATGAATTCCGCACGCCTGAAACCAGGGCATTGCAGGATGATGATTTTGAAAATCCAGCGTATATTCTGTTGGATTTGGGTGCTGAGCTTTGGTCAACTGCCGATGGTGCGGCTGGAAAGTCTTGCGCTTCATGCCATGGCGATGCTGCTGAGAGCATGAAGGGTATTGGGGCATCCTTCCCAAAATGGAGCAAAGAGCGCAACAAGGCCATCACGGTAGAACAGCAGATTAACATTTGCCGGGAAGAGCAAATGCAAGCTGACACATGGAAATGGACCAAAGATCCCAACATGCTCGGCATGACTATTTTTGTGAAAAACCAATCCCGCGGCATGCCCATTGTGTTGGATAATTCGCCAGAAATGGAAACAGTGCGCAAGTTGGGTGAGGAAGTATATTACACCCGTTATGGTCAGTTGGACATGTCATGTGCGAATTGTCATGAAGATTATTACGGCAATTACATCCGCGCCGATATGCTTAGCCAAGGACAGATCAATGGCTTTCCAACCTATCGCTTAAAGTGGAACGGTGTTGGCAGCACCCACCGTCGTTTTAAAGGATGCATGAAAAATATTCGTGCGAATCCTTTCAAGCCCCAGGGTGAAGAGTTTACCGCGCTTGAAGCATACATGATGTACCGCGCGGTTGGACTTCCTATCGAAACGCCATCGGTACGAAACTGATTTGTGTCAATGTTTGGGGTGCGGGCCTAGTCTATGGGTTCCGCACCCTTTTTTTATCAAATTTGGAGTAAGTGAACCATGTATTCACGTCGTGAATTCCTTCAAGTGACCGCAGCAACGGCAGCCATTCTTGGTACCAATACCCCCCTTGGTGCATGGGCTGCTGGCCAAAAAATCACACAAGATCAATTGTTGGATTTTGAGGCGAAAGGAAACGTAACACTGTTGCACCTGACTGATATTCACGCCCAATTGGTCCCAGTTTATTTCCGTGAACCTTCAGTGAATCTTGGGGTTGGTGAAGTTAATGGTCTTGTTCCTCACATAACTGGCCAGGATTTTTTGACACGTTATGATCTCAAGCGGAACACGCTTGATGCCTATGCGCTGACATATTTGGACTTTAACGAGATGGCCCAAGTTTATGGCCGTGTCGGTGGCATAGATCGTATGAAGACCGTTGTTGATGCCATTCGGGCTGAACGCCCCGAAAACACCCTACTGCTTGATGGTGGCGACACTTGGCAGGGGTCTTATACGTCTTACAAAACCCAAGGCATGGATATGGTTCAAGTCATGAATGCGTTGGGTGTGGATGCAATGACAGCGCATTGGGAATTCACCTACGGAACCGACCGGGTAAACGAACTCATAGAGGCGTTGGATTTCCCATTTTTGGTTGGCAACGTTCGTGACACTGAATGGGATGAACCAGTTTTTGAAGCCATCAATTATTTTGAGCGCGGTGGTGTTAAGATTGCTGTTATTGGACAGGCTTTCCCTTACACACCCATTGCCAATCCTCGTTACATGATACCGGAATATTCATTTGGTATTCGCGAAGAAGAAATGGCGAAAAACGTGGAAAAGGCACGCGCCAATGGCGCCGAACTCGTGGTGGTTGTCTCACATAATGGATTTGATACGGACCGCAAAATGGCGCAGCGGGTGAAGGGCATCGACGTTTTGCTGTCTGGTCATACCCATGATGCGGTGCCAGAAGCTGTTCAAGTGGGCAAAACATTGCTTATTGCTTCCGGTTCGCATGGCAAATTTCTCTCCCGTTTGGATTTGGACGTTCAAGGTGGTGAAGTGCGGGATTATTCCTTCCGACTGATACCAATACTATCTGATGTCATCACACCCGACCCAGAAATGCGTAAGCTGGTACAAGAAATTCGTGCCCCCCATGAACAAGAACTACGCCGGGAATTGGCCAAAACCGAATCCACTTTGTTCCGCCGCGGCAATTTTAATGGCACATTTGATGACCTAATTTGTGATGCACTCTTAGAGGAACGCGACGCGCAAATAGCCCTATCACCTGGCTTCCGTTGGGGTGCTTCATTGCTTCCCGGTCAAGCCATTACGGTGGAGGATGTTCACAACATGACATCAATTACCTACCCAGCTGCCTACCGCAGCGGCATGACGGGCAACACCTTGAAAGAAGTCTTGGAGGATGTTGCTGACAACCTCTTTAATAAGGATCCGTATTATCAGCAGGGTGGGGATATGGTGCGTGTTGGTGGCCTCGGCTACACTATTAACCC
>DKOD01000117.1:0-1942 GCA_002469865.1 Alphaproteobacteria bacterium UBA7371
TGCCTGCACGGATTGTCGAAGGCTATGGGCCCAATTTCGGGCGGGGGATATCGATGATGCGGAAATTGCCGAAGCCAACAACGAGTTGGTGCCAAGCGTGGGAACATGCGGTGTGATGGGCACGGCCAGCACCATGGCCTTGATGACAGAAGCATTGGGTTTAATGGCACCGGCCGGTGCATGTGCCCCGGCTGTGACGGCTGCGCGTAAGCGCGTGGCAACACAGACCGGTCAGATTGCCGTGAACATTGCACAATCGGGCCTCAACCCTAAGGAGTTTCTGGATCAAAGATCGGTGCATAATGCATTGGTTACTTTGCTTGCTGTTGGTGGTTCGACCAACGGCATCATACATCTAACAGCCATGATGGGCCGAATGGGCCTGACGGTTGATCGGGACTTGCTGGATAGGCTGGGTCGAGAAATTCCTGTTCTTGTTGACCTTAAGCCATCTGGCCAAGGATATATGGTGGATCTTCATGATGCTGGCGGCTTTGCTGCTATCGCCCGAGAGTTGGGTGATAGTTTGTATCTTGATGCCATGACGATCACAGGTCAAACTTTGGGCGATAATATTGATGCCCATGCACGAAATTACCCTCAGGACATTGTCAAAAGCATCAAGCAACCCGTCCATTCAGGTGGTTCTATTGCTGTTCTTTCAGGAAATCTTGCGCCCCATGGCGCCATCATCAAGCAATCAGCGGCGAGCCCTGACCTGTTGGTCCATGAGGGACGGGCAGTTGTCTTCCAAGATTTGAGGGATCTTGCGCTGCGCCTGGATGATCCCAATCTCGATGTCCATGCAGATGATATTCTTGTGCTGCAGAATATTGGTCCGCGAGGTGCCCCAGGAATGCCAGAGGCTGGCTTGATACCCATACCCAAAAAGATTGCCCAAACAGGCGTGACGGATATGGTGCGCATATCTGATGGGAGAATGAGTGGCACTGCCTCTGGCACCATTGTTCTTCATGTTGATCCTGAAGCGGCAATAGGAGGGACCCTTGCCTTGGTGCGTAACGGGGACCGAATCCGGCTGGATGTGCCGCAACGGCGTTTAGATCTCTTGGTGGGGGAGGAGGAGTTGAATGAGCGCAGGCAAAGTTTTGTTCCGCCATCTTTTGACATGGAGCGTGGCTACGCAAAACTGTTTCACGAACATGTCACCCAGGCAAACCAGGGCGTTGATTTCGATTTTATGATACCCAAAAAGGATGTTTCCTCATGAACCCAGGCATCAAAAACAAGCTCATGCATGTAAGCACAGCAACTTTATGCACCGCGCTTTTTAAGCGCGGACTTCGCAACCAGTTTTTGCAAGATGTCCATCCTTTAAAAGGAAATAAGCCGAACATGGTCGGCCCTGCATTCACATTGCGGTATATCCCTGCTCGGGAAGATTTGAATGACATTAGCGTGTTCCAAAACCCCGATCACCCGCAAAGAGCCTCGGTCGAAGCTTGTCCCGAAGGTCATGTGATGATGATCGATTCCCGCAAAGATCCGCGTGCAGCCTCAGCCGGTTCCATCTTGGTCACACGTTTAATGGTGCGTGGATGTGCCGGTGTTGTGACGGATGGCGGCTTCAGGGATGCGCCAGAAATTGCTGAAATGGAGATCCCCACCTACCATAATCGTGCGTCAGCGCCGACAAATCTCACCCTGCATCAAGCCTTGGAATTTGACACGCCTATTGGTTGTGGAGATGTGGCAGTTTTCCCCGGTGATATGATTGTGGGGGACGGTGAAGGCGTTGTGGTCATCCCCCAGCATCTGGTTGACGACATCGCCCATGAAGCTTGGGAAATGACCATTTTTGAGGATTTTGTGCTCGAGCAGGTGCAACAAGGAAAAAGTATAATTGGGCTATATCCTGCCACTAAGGAAGAAACCCGGGCTTCATTTGCAGCATGGCGTAAAGAAAAGGGTCGGTAAGACG
>DKOD01000117.1:2273-4399 GCA_002469865.1 Alphaproteobacteria bacterium UBA7371
TCTTGCTAAGTTTTTAACACAATGTTTGCTCAAACATTGTGATTATGCACGACTTCGAACAAGTCGTCCCGGCGTGGCTCCGGTTGCAACACCATCACGATAGGTCACTTCTCCCGACAAAATTGTGGCTTTGTAGCCGTAAACATCCTGCATCAAACGGCTTCCACCGGCAGGGAGATCCGAAATAAGGTAAGGATCACCAGCACGCACAGATGGCCAATCAATGACGTTGAAATCAGCTTTTAACCCCACAGAAATACGCCCACGGTCATGCAACCCCGCGGCATGAGCTGTGTCCGACGTGAGCCTTCGCACTGTTTCTTCGATGCCGTAGCGTTTTTGTGTTTGATTCCAATAACGGATCAACCAGGTTGGGTAGCCAGCATCCAGAATAAAGCCAACATGAGCGCCGCCATCACCTAAGCCCATGATGGTATTTGGGTCATCGAGCATTTCTGCGCATGCTTCCATGTTGTAATGCGCATAATTGACCAGAGGAGCATACAGAAATCCACGGCCTTTGTTTTCCAGTAAGATATCGTAAGCCAATTCTTGTGGTGTTATTCCTTGACGATCTGCCATGGCTGCAATGGAGTTGTCTGGCGCGGGTGTGTAGTTGGCAGGTGAACCAAGTCGGAACATTTGTGTGAACAAAATTCGATGAATGAGCGGGAATGTGCTTTGCGTGATAGGATCTTCCGACAATATCCTGGAACGAATATCTGGCTGCGACATTGCCTCCACCCTTTGATCAAGGGGTAGATGCTCAATGGAGCGGTATGTCGGCGTTCCAGAAAAAGGATTTTGTGAGCCATTAAGGCCCAGCATGATTCCAATCGGCCGTGGCGCAACCACTGGCCTCAAAATATGACCATCCTCTCGCGCTTGTCGGGCATAGGCCATGAGATCCTTCCAAAAGCCATGCCGCCCATCATGCCGTTGGTTGCAGGTAAACACCATTGGTCGTCCACTTGCTTCGACGACACGACGAAACATCTGGAATTCTTCCTTTGGATTTGGCTCATCCCAATCAGACACCATTTCGATAAAGCCATGACCTGCATCAGCCAATCCTTTTGCAAATGCGGTCAACTCTAGTTCATTTGCACGCAAGGTTGGTGTGTGTTCACCTTTTTTGCTTTTATGGCTTACTGTTCTTGACGACGAAAACCCAAATGCTCCGGCATGAGCAGCCTCAGCGGTAAGCCTTCTCATTTTTTCCATATCTTCTGCTGTGGCCGCTTCATGCCTAATTGCACGATCACCCATGACATACACGCGAACTGCGGCATGGGGCAGCAAGGCGCAGATGTCCGTGTCGCGTTGCCCACGATCCAGCGCATCAAGATATTCCGGAAATGTTTCCCAAGACCACTCCAAGCCCTCATGCATCACGGGGGCAGGAATGTCTTCAACACCTTCCATCAATTCCACAAGCTTCTCACGGTCGTCTGAGCGGCAAGGTGCAAAACCAACGCCACAATTGCCCATAACAACTGATGTAACACCATGGATAGCCGATGGCTTTAGGTGTTTGTCCCAGATCGCTTGTCCGTCATAATGGGTGTGAATATCGACAAAACCGGGTGTCACAATGTGACCGGCGGCATTGATTTCTTCTTTTCCATGGCCACGAACTTCACCAATTTCTTGAATGATGCCGTCACGAACCGCAATATCGCCCTCAAAGCATTGTGCGCCCGTTCCATCAACAATTTGACCTTTGCGAATAATCAAATCGTAAATAGGTCCAACTGGTTTGTTCATCACATATATACCTTTACTCTGCCCAAGCGTTTCGCATGCTTCGATGTGAGCAACCTAATCATTACATCCACAAAAAGTTTGGGCTATCCAAGTTTGTCCTGCAAGTATTTTGTTTGCGCGGCTGCTGTGAGGTCTAAAGACCATGCCGCATGACGCAAGGGTCGCATTGTCAAAAATCAAGTTGGCATGGTGTCCATGAATTCCAAATATTGGCCAAAAGTTGTCCAGACCATCCAAGCAGTTTTCCACTTGTGGTTGCTTGGTATGGACAGCCAAACCTTGGACACACTATCGTTTGTGTTAGGGACGATAAACCTGATCCATTAACATCTTTGCATATGGTTGGATCTTATCACCCT
>DKOD01000112.1:0-358 GCA_002469865.1 Alphaproteobacteria bacterium UBA7371
CATGGGCGAGATGACGGTCACTCGTTGTTCCTTGCGTTTGCGTGCATGCGGCACCACCGGACACGGCTATATCCAAGGACGCAACAAAATGCTCGCCCAGGTGGCGGCGATTTGTGACGCGCTTCTCCAAACAAGTGAAGCCCAAACCGTCATCCGCGACATCATCCAGCCACTGCAAATGCGCGCAGAGCAAGATGCTGCAAAATTAGCCCGCCAATCTGCAGCAACCAAGGTTGATTTTTTCACCATGGTCCGGGGGAATTAATCACATGCTTGACGCCCATATTTCCGCCAAGAATTTTCGTGCCCTCATGGAGGCCATGGCGAGGCCCGGTAGCCGCCACATCATGACATCACC
>DKOD01000112.1:740-3159 GCA_002469865.1 Alphaproteobacteria bacterium UBA7371
TGCGACCAAGATGTGGCCGTGCATCTGGCAGATCCATTTGATCAAAAAGAAATTCAGGATTGGATTTTGTTTCATTGTGGCAGCCGATTGGTTGCAGCCCATGAAGCTGATTTTGCGATTGGCACCATTGATAACCTGCACCCATTGGCAGATTTTCCAAAGGGTGATCCCCAATATCCCGACCGTTCCGCAACCATTATCATCGCGCAAGAAGATGGATGGGATGAGTTTGAAATACGCGGTCCCGGAATCGCCAACACGACCCAAATTGCACTTCCTGATGCTGAGATTTTCATCGAAAACCGTCAGCTTTTCCCCCTAGGAAACGACTTTATATTTACGCGAGAAAACAGTGTTACTGCCCTTCCGCGAAGCAGCATGATTGGGGGGGCATGACATGTATGTTGCGGTAAAAGGCGGTGAAAAAGCAATCGATCGGGCCCATCAATGGCTTGGGGACCTACGTCGTGGTGACCGCGAAGTTTCCCAATTGCAAGTGGAACAAATTGGCCAGCAGCTCACGCTTGCCGTGGCACGTGTTATGGCCGAAGGATCCCTTTACGACCCAGAATTGGCGGCATTGGCGATTAAGCAATCCAGGGGTGATTTGATCGAAGCCATATTCTTGATTCGCGCCTACCGCACCACCCTGCCACGTTTTGGCTATTCCACCCCCATGGACACAGCCAACATGAATGTGGCCCGCAGGATTTCGGCCACCTTCAAAGATATCCCAGGCGGACAGCGGCTCGGCCCGACCTTTGACTACACCCATCGCCTTTTGGATTTTGCATTAATGGCTGAGGGTGAGCCCCCGATGGCAGTGGAAGAGCATCCTGACAGCCAGCCACCGCCCCATATCCTGGCCCTACTGGATAAGGACAACATGGTGGAAAAAGCCGTGGATGACGGCACGAAGCCAGGTGATCTTACACGAACCCCATTGGACCTACCCGCTGACCGAGCCTTGCGGCTGCAATCTTTATCACGTGGTGACGAGGGATTTTTGCTCGGGCTTGGTTATTCAACCCAACGCGGCTATGGCAACACCCATGCCTTTGTTGGGGAATTGCGCATTGGCATGGTGACGGTGTCCATGGACATTCCCGAATTGGGCTTTGCAATCGATATTGGCGTCATAGAATTGACCGAATGCGAAACCGTGAATCAGTTCCAAGGTTCAAAGACCGTGCCCCCGCAATTCACCAGAGGTTATGGGCTTGTCTTTGGCCAATCGGAACGCAAATCCATTGCCATGGCCCTGGTGGATCGTGCGTTGCGCTGGGAGGAACTTGGCGAACATAACCATGGCGCGCCGGCGCAAAATGAAGAATTCGTCCTCGCCCATTGCGACAATATTCAAGCAACCGGTTTTGTGGAGCATATCAAGCTTCCCCATTACGTGGACTTCCAAGCAGAACTTGAATTGGTGCGGCGGCTTCGGCGGCAAGCCAGCGGGGAAACGGCATGAACGAACATTATAATTTTGCCTATCTCGATGAGCAAACAAAACGCATGATACGCCGCGCTTTGCTGAAAGCATTGGCCATTCCTGGTTATCAAGTTCCCTTCGCATCGAGGGAAATGCCTATGCCTTATGGTTGGGGCACTGGGGGTGTGCAGGTCACTGCAGCATGTCTTGTGGCTGAGGATAAGTTGAAAGTCATTGACCAAGGCGCCGACGACACGACCAACGCAGTGTCCATACGGAAATTTTTTGCCCATACCGCAGGCGTGGTCACGACCGAAGATACCGCTGAGGCCAGCATCATTCAAACCCGCCATCGGGTCCCGGAAGAACAACTCAATGACCAACAAATTCTCGTTTACCAAGTTCCCATTCCTGAGCCTTTACGTTTTTTGGAACCACGTGAAACAGAAACAAGGCAAATGCATGCACTTCGTGAATATGGCCTCATGCATGTTAAGCTTTATGAAAATATTGCCGAACACGGCCAAATTTCCACGGCCTATGCCTACCCTGTGCTGGTTGCGAACCATTATGTAATGGATCCATCCCCCATCCCCAAATTCGACAACCCAAAGCTGGGTGATTGTGCAGCGATTCAATTATTTGGCGCAGGTCGTGAGCAACGTATTTACGCCATCCCGCCTTACACCAAAGTTATCAGCCTTGATTTTGAAGATCATCCTTTTGAGCCCATGAAAATCGATGAATCATGTGCGTTATGTGGTGCTGAAGACGCCTTTTTGGATGAAGTCATCATGGATGATGAAGGCAAGCGCATGTTTGTGTGTTCCGACACTGATTATTGCCGCAAAAACATTTTGGCACGCAAGCAGGATGATATGTCATGAGCCTCCTGTTGCAAGTTGATCGGCTGAGCAAAAACTACGGCTCACGAATTGGGTGCAAAGACGTTGAATTTAAGCTTCATGCTGGTGAAGTGCTTGGTAT
>DKOD01000006.1:0-2432 GCA_002469865.1 Alphaproteobacteria bacterium UBA7371
TGACCTCAATCAAATTCCATTTCCGTAAAAATATAGCCGGCATTTTTGGTGGCCAATTCATCAAAGGTATGCAGATCCTTATAGGGTGATTGGTCGATTAAGAAGGCATCCTCAAGGCCCTTTCCTTCATCGATAAGTTTTTGGATTTTGGCCCGCACATATTCCAAATAACCTCGGGTATATTTATCTGTTGTGGCCATGTCCGTGGGCCCACCATGGCCAGGCACCACTATCATGTCCTTGGCATATGCAGCAAAAATGGCAAAACTTTCCAGCCAATCGCCAGTATGGGTGTCTGAGAAAACAGGCAAAAGGCGGGTGTGGAATGCCATGTCGCCGGCGATGATGACATTGGCATCAGGGACGATAACTGCAATGTCACCCGGGGAATGGGCCGGGCCAAAATTCTTAAGCAAGATTTTTCTATCGCCCAGATCAAGCTCCATCTCATCGGCAAAGGTCTCATCAACCCCAACTATTTTGGTGCCTTCAGATTTTTCCCGATTGTAGGATTTCATCCGCGTGAATTCTTGGTATGACGTATCCTCAAATATTTCGGCGCCATCCTCCTGGGCGATGATTTTGGCACCTTGCTCTTTCCAGTAATTATTGCCGAGCATTGCGTGGCCCTGGCCATTTTCATTAACCACATAGGCAATTTTTTTGTCAGTGATTTTTTTTATTTCGTCATGCAAAGCCTTGGCCAGAAGATAGGCTGCTGACCCATTAACCACCAACACGGAATCTGTACCAATGACAAATGAGAGGTTGTTGTTATGGCCTGAATTTTCATAGGTTGGTGGTTGGGTGGCGCCAATGGCAGACCAAACGCCAGGGGCCACTTCCACAGGGGCATTATAAAGAAGGGATTGCGGGTAATTGTCCAAAGGGCCATAGGCGCCCTCTTCCAATTTGCTTTGGGCGTTGGATAGGCTGGTTAATAGGGCGAGGCTTCCCAACATACCAATGACAATTTTGTGCATAAAAACCCCTCCCTTTGGGTTATCAACGCCCAGTGTGAACCAAGTTCTTAAGGTTGCAAACAGGTCATAACTTACCAAAAAAATGCAACCCAACGATGGCTATTTGCCACTTCGCCCTTGCCAACACACGCTGGGCAACATATCGAGCATGGTTAATCGCCGGATGTTTCTTGAATACCGGGTGTCAAAAGCACCCACCAAAAACACTTGAACGTTTGGATGAGGTCCCGGGTTTGGTCCGGGGAGTTAGTTAATGCCAGACGCAAGGAGTGTTTCATGGCTACAGGTAAAGTAAAATGGTTTAACGCAACCAAAGGTTTTGGTTTTATTGCCCCGGATGATGGCGGTAAGGACGTTTTTGTTCATATCACCGCAGTTAAGGATGCCGGCCTGCACGAATTGCAGGACGATCAGCCCGTCGAATTCGATCTCATCGAAGACGAACGCCGCGGCCGCACTTATGCAGGCAACATCAAGCTGGCTTAAACAATTAAGCCAGCTTTATTTGGTGCCGGCGCTTACGCGCCGGCATTTTTTCGTTCTATCCGACGACGATGAAGCACTGGTTCGGTGTAACCAGATGGTTGGATGCGACCCTCAAACACCAATTCCCACGCTGCTTTATAGGCAATGGAGCCCTCTGGATTTTCGGCCATGGGTCTGTAATGGGCGTCCCCATCATTCTGGCGGTCAACAACCGCAGCCATCTCCAACATCCGCTCTTCCACCATAGACTTTTCCACCACCCCATGATGGAGCCAATTGGCCAAATGCTGTGATGAAATCCGTAACGTGGCACGGTCTTCCATAAGCCCGACGTCATGGATGTCTGGAACCTTGGAACATCCAATGCCTTGATCAACCCAGCGCACAACATAGCCAAGTATGCCTTGCAAATTGTTGTCCACCTCCTCGCGCAATTCTTCTTGCGACCAGTTGGTGCCGCGGGCGAGGGGGATGTCCAAAATATCATCCAATTTTGCCATGGGCCTCTGGGCGATATCTGTTTGGAGTTTGAACACAGGCACCTGATGATAATGCAGGGCATGAAGGGTGGCGGCTGTTGGGGAAGGCACCCAGGCGGTATTGGCGCCGGATTTTGGGTGGGATATTTTTTGTTCAAGCATTGCTGCCATGAGGTCGGGCATGGCCCACATGCCCTTACCAATCTGCGCCTTGCCCGATAGGGCACAGGAAAGCCCCACATCTACATTTCGGTCCTCATAGGCCTTGATCCAAGTGCTGTTTTTCATTTCAGCCTTGCGCACCACAGGCCCCGCTTCCATGGAGGTGTGGATTTCGTCACCAGTGCGGTCAAGAAAACCGGTATTGATGAACACCACCCGCTTATGCGCCGCTGCAATGCATGCCTTAAGATTTACGCTTGTGCGGCGTTCTTCATCCATGATGCCCATTTTGATGGTATTGCGGGGAAGGGCCAGAATATCC
>DKOD01000006.1:2538-31768 GCA_002469865.1 Alphaproteobacteria bacterium UBA7371
CTTGATCCAAGTGCTGTTTTTCATCTCAGCCTTGCGCACCACAGGCCCCGCTTCCATGGAGGTGTGGATTTCGTCACCAGTGCGGTCAAGGAAACCGGTATTAATGAACACCACCCGCTTATGCGCCGCTGCAATGCATGCCTTAAGATTTACGCTTGTGCGGCGTTCTTCATCCATGATGCCCATTTTGATGGTGTTGCGGGGAAGGGCCAGAATATCCTCCACATGTTCAAACACTTCATCGGCAAAGGCCACTTCCTCAGGTCCATGCATCTTTGGCTTAACGATATAGATGGATTGGGTTTGAGAGTTTCTCGTGGCACCCTCATCCTTTCGCAAGTCATGAATGGCGATCAAGCTGGTGATCAATGCATCAAGCAAACCCTCATGCAACTCGCTTCCATCTGCGCGCAGCACTGCAGGTGTGGTCATCAGATGACCAACATTGCGCACCAACATGAGGCTTCGGCCCCGAAGGATAACATTATGACCCGCGGGGGAAAGATATTCGCGATCCTGGTTCAATCGACGTGTTTGGGTTTTGCCGGATTTTTCGAATGCTGAGGTGAGGTCACCGCGCATCAAGCCCAACCAGTTGCGGTAAGCAAGAACCTTGTCTTCTGCATCCACCGTGGCCACGGAATCTTCGCAATCCATGATGGTGGAAAGGGCGGATTCGGCGATGATGTCGCTGATGCCTGCTTTGTCACGGCTGCCAATCACACTTTTGGGGTCAATAACAATTTCCAGATGAAGCCCGTGATGGCCCAGCAGCAAATGGGTGATTTCTGGGTTGCCCCGATAGCCCTTGAAGCAGCCAGGTTCTTTGAGGCTTGTTTGTTCATCTGCAAGGTGAATAGCCAGACGGTCGCCATTCCTTACAAGGCCTGTGATGTCGGCCCAACTGCCATGTTGTAATGGAAAAAATTCGTCCAAAATTTCCCGCACATGGGCAACCACCCTTGCGCCCCGTTGTGGGTTGTACCCTTTGCCATCAAGCTCGCCGTCATGAATTTCCAAGGCGTCGGTGCCGTAAAAGGCGTCATAAAGGCTGCCCCATCTTGCATTGGCTGCATTGAGCGCATAGCGGGCATTGGTGATCGGTACCACCAATTGGGGGCCTGCCAGGGTGGCAATTTCATCATCCACATTGGTGGTTTCAACCCGAACTTGTTTGGGCTCTGGCACCAAATAGCCAATGTCACGAAGAAATTTTTTGTAAGCATCTTTGTCAAAATCTTGATCCCGATGATCTCGGTGCCATTGGTCAATTTTTTCTTGGAGATCGTCGCGTTTTTCGAGCAGTTTTATGTTCTTTTCAGAAAAGTACCGATCCAGATGGTCTAGGCCACTGAAGAAAGTCTCTGGCACCACCGGAAGATCTGGAAGCACCTCCAATTCCAAAAAGTCGCAAAGAGCGTCATGGATTTTAAGATTTTGGCGTTGACGATATGCCATAAGATTCTCCCCGAAATATCACGTTGCAAGCGTTAAGGTTTAGGTGCTGGATGGACAAGTGTCACCCCTCACCGCGATTTTATCTTTTCTTGATCATATCTGAGGCGGCTGCATGGGCTGATAGAAAAGCCGATTCCACACCATTCAATCCAAATCCGTCACCGGCAACCCATATGGGCAAATCACGATGGGCCAACATGCCACCATCCATGGCAGTTTTGGTATGTGCATAAAGCCAGCGATGGGCCTGAAGGTCCAAAACCTGATTGCCGGCATCAGCCAGACGCCTGGACATGATGCCAGCAAGTTCCTTCAAGTCTGTTTGCAGCCATGGCATGGTTGCATCCTCGTCAAAATGAACCACAAGCCTGTGGCCTTCCTGACGGCCAGGTTTGTCTGCCTCCCAAAGATTGGTGCTGTTACCAGCGCCCATCAATTTGGCCAGGCCCAATTCATCCCCACGCGCAACCATGGTGGCCATGATGGTAACCACAGGCCGATAGCTTACCTGGCCTGCGTCAGGCCAGCTCTGGTCCCAATGGTTATGAAGTAGGGTTTTGGCCTGGGGCATGGGGCAGGTGATGAGAAGTTTTGTGCCCTCATACGTGACCCCGTCGGTATCTTTGAGTTGTAATCGTCCTGCATCTTCGGTGATCGAGGCAACTTGCTTTTGCGCCAAAAAATCAGCTTCTTTGGGGGCCATTGCCCTGGCCAAATTGTTGCCTGCTGGTTTGGCCACAGCCACGCCACCGTCAAGGTCTAGGATTCCTTGATCCACATAGGTTTGCAAAAATTTCTTGAAAATGGGCGATGTCACCTTGAAGAAGGAAGTTCCATGATCATAGCCACCAAGATCATGGCGTCGGTGGCTCATGCGTCCCCCAACGCCTCGGGCCTTCTCCAGCATCAAACAGGAAAGCCCAGCTTTGGTGAGCATGTTATAGGCTGTAAGGCCCGCCATGCCAGAGCCAATAATCAAAACATCTCTGGCCATTTCGATGCCATCCTTACACATGTTGTGGCTGAACAAGGATAAACCCGAAATGGGTTCTTTCAAGCCACGATTTCAATAACGTTTAAAACACGTACGAAGCCATCGCATGGTATAGCGGAATGCCTAAAATGACATTGAAGGGAAACGTGATGCCAAGGCTAAGACCCAAATATAGGCTTGGCGACGCCTCGGGAATGGCATGACGAAGTGCGGCAGGCACAGCAATATAGCTTGCACTTGCCACCAGGACCATCATCAAGATGGTGTTGCCAAAGCCGATCCCCAGCACAAGGCATGCCGCCAAGGCGAGGCTGGCATGCAGCAAGGGGGCAATCAATGCATAAGCCAACAGCACGGGGCTCTTTCCTTTTAATTGGGGAATATTTTTGGCCACCTGAAGGCCCATATCCAACAAAAAGAAGGCCAATAGGCCTGAGAAGAGGTCGCTGGCGAAAGGTTTCATGAGGTCATAGCCTTCGGTGCCTGCAAGCACCCCAATGGCCAATGACGCCAAAAGCAGCAAATTGGCACCTTCCACAAAACTATCCTTCAGAATATGCCCCACGGAGGTGTCTGCATTTCTGCGCATGTTGTTTGAAAACAAAACAGCGATAATAATCGCCGGCGACTCCATCAAGGCCATGGCCGCACTCATATAGCCGTCATAGGAGATGCCCATATTGGTCAAATATTGGCTCGCGGTGACGAACGTTACCGCACTAATGGATCCATAGGTTGCAGCAACTGCTGAGGCGTCAAAGCCATTTAAATAAAGGCGCAAAAAACGGTAGGAAATCATGGGGACCAGGAAGGCCATAAAGATGGCCAGGGCCATGATGGTCAGCACATCAATTGTTAGCCCTGATTGAGAAAGGGCCAGGCCACCTTTGAGGCCAATCGACATCAAGAGATACATGCTCAAGAATTTGGCAACCGCCTGGGGGAGCTCCAAATTGCTTTTCATCACCCCAGCAAGAATGCCAAAGACAAAAAACAAAATGGCTGGGTTGGTAAGGATATCCATGCTTGTTGTTCAAAACCCCTGTTTTGAGAAAGGCCAGAATCACACCGCGATCATGCTCAGCGCAGCTTTAGAAGAGCAATTGCCCCCGCCGCAAGAGCCCGTGGCCATTACCCAACCTTGGTCGGTAAAAGTTGCGCCATGCCCAACGGGTTTTGGGGCATGGCTTAAGGCTTAAGCAGCAACCTATCGACTGGTGAAAAATCATCAGTAAGTTTCAGCGGCATCAAATTTTGGTTGAATTGTGCGATCATAAGGCTCGGCCAGGCAAAAAATTCATTTGTCCCAATGGTAAGCTCTGTCACCAAAGGCTGGCTTGATGCTGCCAGCACAAAGGTGGTTCGCCCCCATTGGCGCAGGGCGTTTTGATCGGAATATACCTGAACATTGGGAAACACCTCCGCCAAGCTTTTGAGCACCGAAAGCATGAAGCGCGGCTTTTGGGCATGATCCACAATATTAAGAAGATACAGCCCATCATAGGACAATTTGTCAGCAACCTCCCTAGCAAACTCCGTGGTGGTGAGATGCTGGGGTACAGAAAGGTCATGGAAAGCATCGCCGATGATGACATCCTGGGGTGTTGTCAGCTGACGCAACCCAGCACGACCATCACCATGGATGATGGTTGTCTCGTCCGATGGCTTATACCATAACTTTGCTTGGGCCATTTCCGTCACCACCGGGTCCACCTCGGCAATGGTTAGGCGCATTTTTGGGTGGCTGTGGCCCCAGGCGCGCGGCAAGGTGTAGGCGCCTCCACCGACAAAATAAGCACTTTTGCCAGGCCCAACATGTTTGCTTGCAAGCATATCCATCAACGCCACATAGGGTGAATATAGGCGTGAGGGGTCATCCCGATCATTAAAGCCATGGACCAAATGATCAAGCACCATAAAGCGTTTGCCCGGTTCTTCTTCAATGACCCGGATGCAATAATAGTCACTCTCCCGATCACATAGTTTGCCAGCTGCCAGGGCAGGCCAAGAGGCCAAGAGGGCGGCCAGCAGCATGGATAGGGCAAGCATGGAGATGGCTGGCCAGATGCCGCGTCCAAGCGTGAGGGCGAGGCCTGCCAGCACCATATCCAAGGCAGCCATGGCAGCCATGGTGCCATGGCTGCCTATAAAGCCAATAAACACATAACCAGCCAATAAGGTGCCAATGATGCTCCCTGCTGCGCCAAGCCCGAAAAACACCCCCAGCACAAGTGCTGGCCGTTGCGCCCGTTCTTGGGCAAGGCTTGTGGCGATGGGGGAGACAAGGCCAAGGCAAAGGCTTGGGACAAAAAATGTTGCCAGCGAAAGGACAAGAATACTTCTTACCGGGCTGTTGTCGTTGCTTAGGCCAGGGGCCAAGGCCTGCAAAAGGCTTGGCGCTGCCGCCGTTGCCAAGGCAGCAACCGCAAACATGCAAGCCATGACCATGCCGTTCACCCGGGCATTTCCTGGCCTATAGGCAATGCCACCAAAAAAATTACCTAGGGTAAGGCCTGCCAATACCGTCGCAATAATGGCTGTCCATGTGTATAAAGACATGCCCACATAGGGTGCCAGCATTCGCCCCGCAGCGATTTCCACCACCAAGGTGGCCGCGGCAGAGAAAGTCACCAACATGGCATTGATGGTCATATGCCCGGACATGTTGCTCATGAAGCTTCCCCAATCTATGTACAAACGCACCAAAGCGTTGTTGATCAAGCATGCTTGAAAAACAACCGGATACAAGCCCAGGTGGCAAGGCCTGATGATACCGAGGGTATGTTGCATGACGAAACGACGTTTGAGCGTCAATATTGACCACGTGGCCACCCTACGCAATGCGCGCGGTGGTCTTACCCCTGATCCATATGAGGCAGCTTGCCGCGTGGTCCGTCTGGGTGCTTATTCTGTGACCATGCATTTGCGGGAGGACCGTCGCCACGTGCGCGATGATGATCTGGCCCGTGTCGCTGATGACCCCAATATTTTGCTCAATTTTGAGATGGCGGCGACGGTGGAAATGATTGGCAAATTGGCCGATCTCAAACCTCATGCAGCCTGTCTGGTTCCTGAGCAACGGGCAGAGCGCACCACCGAGCGTGGGCTCATTGCCTCTGGTGATGGTGCTTTGGGGGAAGCTGTCGCTGAGGGAAACCGTCTTGGCGTGCAGATGAGTTTGTTCGTCGATGCAGGGCGGGAAGGCCCGGATTTGGCCAAGCGTCTAGGTGCAGAAGCGGTGGAGTTTCATACCGGTCCATTATGTGATGCCCTGGCAGAATGCCGGTTTGCAGATGCCCAACACCATTATGACGACCTGGTCATGGCCTGCGCTTATGCCTCGAAGCTCGGTCTTGAAGTGCATGCGGGTCACGGCCTTGATGCCTATTCAGCAAGATTGATGAAAAAAATACCTCAGATACGTGAAATGTCTATTGGGTTTGCCCTCATGGCCGATGCCATGCTCTATGGCCTCGATCATGCGGTGACCCGCATGCTTGATGCGGTGGCGTGACGAGGGGAATGTGAACTTCATGGCAGAGCGTGCAAAGGGCCTTTGGGCCAACATAAGAACTATTTTTTGGGGTGTGATGATTGCCATCGTCATTCGTTCCCTGATGGTGCAGCCATTTACCATCCCCTCTGGCTCCATGATCCCAACGCTTCTTGTGGGTGATTATGTTGTGGTGAGCAAATTCACATATGGTTATTCCCGATTTTCTGTTCCATTTTCCCCTGACATCTTTGGTGGTGGCCGGATTGCCTCAAGCCTTCCTGAACGCGGTGATGTGGTGGTCTTCCGTTTGCCCCAGAACAACACGGTCGATTACATCAAGCGGGCCATTGGCCTTCCCGGTGACCGGGTGCAAATGCGCAATGGCCAATTGATCATTAATGGTGCCGCGGTGCCCAACAAATTTGTTGGCTGCGCGGATGCGCGGCCGACCACCAACAATTGCCGCTACCAGGTTTTTGAAGAAATTTTGGGGGATGCGCCCAGTTTGATGATGGATTCTGGCCGCACCAGGGTGGACAACACCAGGGAGTTCTTGGTGCCTGAAGGCCACGTCTTTTTTATGGGTGATAACCGAGACAATTCTGAAGATTCCCGCCTTGGGGTGGGTTTTGTTCCGGCTGAAAACCTGGTGGGTCGTGCCGATCTGGTGTTGTTTTCGATCGATGAAGCTTTTCGTATTTCTGACCCATCCACCTATGCATATTTGTTCCGCTGGGGACGTTTCTTTACGTTGGTCGATTAAGTCATGAGTCGTCGGCGTGATGCTGAATTAACCAATATTGAAGAGCGCCTTGGCTATATCTTTGAAGACCGTCAACTTCTGGACCGTGCCCTGACCCATTCCTCGGCCCAGGCCAGCTATTCCAATGAGCGGTTGGAATTTCTGGGTGATAGGGTGTTGGGTATCGTGGTTGCGGAATATTTGTTTCAAGAGCCTGAGCGCCATAATGAGGGCGATATGGCGGCACGCCTCAACCATTTTGTGCGTGGTGAGGCTTGTGCGAAGATTGCCAAAAATATCCGCCTTTCTGACGGCATGAGAAGTAGGGCCCATGATCAAGATGGGGTATTGGCTGATTCCATCCTTGCCGATGCCATGGAAGCGGTGTTGGCTGCGGTCTTTCTCGATGGCGGAATGGGTGAAGCCCGTCATGTGGTGCTGCGGTTATGGTCGGACCTCTTGGCGCAAGAGCCAGAGAGCTTTAAGGACCCCAAATCCCGACTCCAGGAATATTCCCAAAGCGTCGGTTTGGGGCTTCCTCATTACCAACTTGAGGGCAGTGATGGTCCTGACCATGCCCCACAATTTCATGTTGTCGTGTCGCTGGATGGGGCCGAGAATGCCCGTGGATCAGGCACTTCAAAGCGTGATGCCGAACGCCAAGCTGCCAAGGCCATGCTCGAAAAACTTAACGCAGGGTTATTGTGATGGAACATTTTGGTGCCATTAGTTTGATCGGCCCGACCAATGCTGGCAAATCAACGCTTCTCAACAAGATGCTTGGCGAAAAACTCGCCATCACATCACGAAAGGTACAAACCACAAGGTTTCGTATCCGCGGTGTGGCCATGCATGGTGACGCGCAATTTGCAATCGTTGACACACCTGGATTTTTTGACCCCAAACGCCCTTTTGATGAGGGCATGATCCATGAGGCGGAAGAGGCAACCAAAGATGTCGATATTTTGTTGATGGTTGTGGATGCGGTGCGTGGGAAATGTGATATTGCAGCAAATGTGCTGAAAAAATTATCCGCAGTGACCATGCCGCGATTTCTGGTGCTCAATAAGGTCGACCAATTGCAGGATAAAGAAGCCTTGCTTCCACTGGCCCAGAAATTTTCAGCCGATTTGGCTTTTGATGAAATCCATTTTGTGTCGGCAGAAATTGGTTCTGGTGTTGAAAACCTATTGGCCGCGATCGCCAAAAGATTGCCCGAAGAGCGCTGGCATTATGACCCCGATACCCTAACCGACATGCCCATGCGTGTTTTGGCTGCTGAAGCGGTGCGGGAGCATTTGTATGATAGGTTGCACCAGGAATTGCCCTATGATGCGCTGGTGGAAACAGAACGTTTTGAAGAGCGTAAGGATGGCTCTGCGGCCATTCACATTCTGGTGACGGTCAAACGTGACGGCCAAAAAGCCCTTGTGCTTGGTCAAGGTGGCCGCACCGTGAAGGCCATTGGTCAGGCGGCCCGCCAAGAATTAAGCCAGGCTTGGGGCCGAAAGATCCATTTGTTTATCCAAGTGCGTGTCCGTCCTGATTGGGACAAGCATTATGACCCCCGCAAATTATTGGGCATCTGAGGTGTTGCATGCAGTGGGAGGATGAGGGCGTCATCCTTGCCCTGGATAGGTTCGGCGAGCGCCAATTCATTGCCAGTTGTTTTGGGCGAGAACATGGTATTCGCCGCGGGCTTTTGCGCCAGGCGGGGCGCCATGGTCGCCCCTACCAATTGGCTGATTTGGTGACAATTTCTTGGCGAGCCCGGCATGAAGACCGGTTGGGCACCTTCACCATGGAACCCAAGCGTCATGCCCCACTGGCCATGTTTTCCGACAGAAAAGTGTTGGCCATGGTGCAATCCTCCATCAGCTTGATTCGTGGCTTTTGCGGTGAGTCGGAGGCCCATCGGGGGTTGTTCGATGGCTTGGATGCGCTGTTGCTCGCGGCTGATCAGCAATCATTATGGCGGTCGGTATATCTCCGTTTTGAGCTTCTTCTTCTTGCTGATATTGGCTATGCGATGGATTTAAATAAATGCGCAGTTACAGGATCTTATGACGATCTTCTTTATGTAAGCCCAAGAACGGGGCGTGCTGTATCTGCCTCAGGAGCCTTTGGTTATGAGCATCGCATGTTGCCATTAACACCAGGTCTTAAAGATCCAAAAAATGTTGATGATGATGCTATGCTTATTGATGCCCTTCAGGTGACCGGGCATTTTCTGGAAAAAGCCGCGGGTGATTTGGTGGCGCCAAAATTCCTTCACGCCCGCAACGACCTCACAAAACTTTTGCATGGTGATGCTTCATGATCTGCCATGCATGCATATGGGAATTGAAATGAGCGATTTGGTGGATGAACAAATAAGCGCAGAGCCTTTTGCAGAGCTTTTGGGTGAGCGGTACCTTGCCTATGCATTATCCACGATCACCCAGCGGGCATTGCCCGATGTTCGTGATGGCATGAAACCGGTCCATCGGCGTATTTTGCACGCCATGCGGGAGCTAAAACTTAACCCGGATAGCCACTTTAAGAGGTCTTCACGGGTGGTGGGTGATGTGATTGGTAAATTCCACCCCCATGGTGAGTCGGCTGTCTATGATGCGCTTGTGCGCCTTGCCCAAGACTTCTCCTCACGCTACCCTCTGGTGGAAGGCCAGGGCAATTTTGGCAATGTCGATGGGGATTCCGCCGCTGCGCCACGTTACACCGAGGCGAGGCTCACTGCTGTTGCCCTTGCCTTGCTGCGCGACATCGAGAACGAAACTGTTGAATTTCGGGATAATTATGACGGCACAGAGCGGGAGCCTGTGGTGTTGCCCGCGGCTTTTCCCAATCTTTTGGCCAATGGATCCAATGGCATCGCCGTGGGCATGGCGACCTCCATACCTCCCCATAATGCCGAGGAATTATGTTTGGCCCTCAAGGCTTTGGTGAAGGACCCGGCCCTTTCTGATGAGAAATTGGTGGGGTTTGTTTCCGGGCCTGACCTGCCCACCGGGGGAATTCTTGTGGAGTCAGCGGAAAATATTGCTGAGGCCTATGCCACTGGTCGTGGTGGCTTTCGGGTTCGCGCCCGATGGGAAAAAGAGGATCTGGGCCGTGGGACCTACCAGATCATCATCACAGAAATTCCTTATCAGGTGCAAAAATCGCGCCTTATCGAACAATTGGCTGACATTGTCACGGGCAAGAAGAACCACGCACTTGGTGATGTTCGCGATGAATCGGCTGAAGATATCCGCATTGTGCTGGAGCCACGCAACCGCTCCATCGAACCCGATGCGCTCATGGAAATATTATTTCGGGATACAGAATTAGAATCCCGGATCTCCCTCAATCTTAACGTGTTGGACGCCGACGGCCATCCAAGGGTCCATAGCCTGAAACAAGCGCTGAATGGATTTATTGCCCATCGCCGACAGGTGGTGTTGCGCCGAACAACATACAGACTGGGCCGGATTGCCGACCGGCTTGAAATCTTGGAGGGCCTTCGCCTTGTTTATCTAGATCTCGATGAGGTGATCCGGATCATCAGGCAAGAGGATGAACCCAAACTTGCCCTGATTGAACGGTTTCGCCTGACGGACCGTCAGGCCGAAGCCATTCTCGATACCAGGCTACGATCCTTGCGGAAGCTTGAAGAAGAAAAAATGGTTGCTGAAATTGCCAAATTGGAAGCTGAGCGATTGGATCTGGAAGAAATTGTTGCTGATTCCAGCCGGCTTGATCGGGTTCTTACCCAAGAATTTGATGAAACCATTGATGCTTTTGGCAAATCCACAAATTTGGGAAGACGCAGAACAAGTTTTCAAGATGCCCCGGTGGTTAATCTTGAGGAGGTTTTGCGTTCTGCCCAATCCTCTGATCCTGTCACGATTGTCCTGTCGCAACAGGGTTGGGTGCGGCTGTTTAAAGGCCATCTTGATGGTCAGGCCGATGTGAAATTCAAAGAGGGTGATGGCCTAGATTTGATGCGCCAGGCTCGTTCCAATGACCGCTTGGTGGCCATCAGTCAGCAGGGCCGTGCCTTTATTATTGATGCAGACCAATTGCCGGCGGGACGTGGTTTCGGGGAACCGCTTCGTCTGTTGTTAAACATGGCCGCTGACGATGAATTGGCAGGTCTTTTGGTGTTTCAAGAAGGGGCGCGCATGCTGCTTGCAAGTGCCGATGGAAGGGGTTTTGTGACGCCCATGGAATCTTGCATCACCCGCAATCGTTCGGGAAAACAATTAATGAATGTGGGCGCCGACTCGCAGGTTCGATATATTGGCCTGGTCCAGGGGGACCATGTGGCCGTGATTGGCGAAAACCGCAAATTGCTGGCATTTCCTTTGGCTGAATTGCCCGAACTAGAAAAGGGTCGGGGTGTTATCCTGCAGCGTTATAAGGATGGTGGCCTAAGCGATGTGTGTTGCTTTAACCTCAGCGATGGATTGTTTTGGATTGATGGCAGTGGCCGTCGACAACAGGTGTCCGGGCTGGAGACTTATTTGGGCAAAAGGGCGTCGGTGGGCCGGAATGTTCCGCGCGGTTTTAATCGGTCGGGCAAGTTCGACGATCGGCCTTCTTGAACAAAAGCGTCAACTGCGCGTATATCTTTTTTTGTAGTAAAACGTAAATTTTTAAAGGACAGATTATGGCACAACATATCCAGCCACGAGGCAGCATTCTTGAGCATTTGTGGCCTGCCGATGAGTTTGTCCAAAAGGCTTTGCGCATTGCCTTTGCAGCCCTGGTCGGTTCGGTGTTGTTAACCTTATCAGCCAAAATTCAAGTGCCATTCCTGCCTGTCCCCATGACCCTCCAGGTTTTGGCCATATTGATGATGGCAGCCAGCTTTGGTCGCGCCGCCGCCGTGGCAGCTGTGATGCTTTATTTGGTTCAAGGAGCGGCTGGTGTGCCTGTTTTTGCCGGTACCCCGGAAAAAGGTGTTGGTTTGGCCTATATGATGGGCCCAACAGGCGGGTATCTTTTGGGCTTTTTATTCATGGCTTGGATGGTGGGCGGCTTTGTGGATAAGGCCAAAGCATTGACGCGTCACAAAATGATAGGCGTGATGCTGTTGGCCACATTGGTGATGTATGTGCCCGGCGTTCTTTGGTTGGGTGTCCTTTTTGGCTTTGACCAACCTTTATTGGCTTGGGGCGTTTTTCCCTTTATTCTTGGCGACTTGCTGAAGGCATTGATTGCAGGCCTGACATTTCCGATGTTGCGTCGCTGGGTTGGTTAGACCCTCGCCAAAGCGCCGATGATGCAACAAACAAAACCGCCCCATGATGGCGGTTTTGTTATTTTAGCTGTCGGAATTGCGGGTGGGGATTGCCACGGGCGGGCATCGTGACCATTGACCATCCACAAGATATTCCAAGGGTTGAAACTTATCCTTATAGGACATTTTGGGTGATCCATTGACCCAATAACCCAGGTAAATATGGTCCAAATGATGGTCCAGCGTGAAGCGCAAGTGATCAAGGATCATGAACCGTCCTAATGAACGTTTGGGGCTTGTGGGTTCAAAAACCGAATACACCATCGACAAACCATCTTCCATGACATCAGTGAGGCAAAAAGCCATCAGCTCATTGGTTTGCCTGTGCCGATATTCAACAACCATGGAATTGACGGGGCTGTCTTCAATCATGCGCACGAAATCCTCATCATCCATGTCGGCCATGCCACCTTGTTCGTGGCGATGATCAATATATCGACGGAATAGCTGGTATTGTTCGTCGGTCGCCAAGGGCGGCATTACCCGTCGCTCTAGGTCTTGGTTGCTGACAATCACCCTCTTCTGACTTTTGGAAGCCACAAATCTTTCAGCCACCACCCGAACCGACACGCAGGCGTTGCAGCCAATGCAGGAGGGGCGGTAGGCGATAGATTGGGAACGACGAAAACCGTGCTGGGACAATAATTCGTTAAGTTGTTCGGCCATGCGCCCATCAAGGCGCGTGAATACCTTGCGTTCTTCGCGACCTGGCAAATAGGGGCATGGCCCCGGGCCGGTCATGAAAAATCTGATAAGCTTTAGCCGTGGATCGACAGACATGTTGGTCCCTTGTTATCGCCAGGATGATTTATTCGTACATGAATGCAGCCATGATGGAAAAGGTCAGCCATAAAATAAGCACCAGCGGCAATCCGCCCCGCACAAAATCACCAAAACGGTAATGCCCCGGGGCCATCACGAGCAGGTTTGTTTGGTAGGCTATGGGGGTGGCGAAACATGCATTGGCGGCAAAAATGGTGGCATGAAGAAATAATGTTGCTGAACCTTCCGTGGTGCTGGCAAGGCCTAATGCGATGGGTGTAAAAATCACGGCGGTTGCATTGTTGGACAGAAGATTGGTCATGATGGCAACCACCATGAACAAAAGCGAAGCCAACATGTAAGGTGGTAAGCCCTCTGCCACATACACCAAGCCATGAGCGATCATGGCAGCCGCGCCCGTTTGTTCAAGCATATGCCCAAGGGCCACAGAACTTGCCACAATGAAAATAACCCTGGTGTCGAATGCCCGCACCGCCTGAGACGTCTGAATGCAACCACTGACCACCATGGCAAGGGCGCCAAGACAAGCGGCCACCACAATGGGCAAAATCCCGATGGCGGCAAGAGCAACCGTGGCAATGAAGATGGCCATGGCCGTGGGGGCTTTTTGTCTTGGGGGAACTTCACCAATGGAATCGGCCAGCAACAGGACATCTGGGTCCCGGGCAAGCTCTTTCATGGCGTCGGCTGAACCAGCAAGGAGAAGCGTGTCACCTGGCTCCACATACATGGCATTGGGGTGGCTTCTTATCATGCGTGCCCGGCGCTGCAATCCAAGAACAATACATGATGTTCGTTGGGCAAAGCCTGTGGCGCCCAAAGCGCGTCCCTCAAGCCTCGAGCCAGGAGCAACCACTGCTTCTGCCAGCACCATGTCTTGGTTTTCTTCGCTGCCTGTTTTGGCGAGAACCTCGGTCAGACGCTCCCTGGTCGCAGCAGCCACCACCTCATCACCATCTTGCAAGGTAATCCCATCATAGGGAGGCAAAAATCGTTGGTTGCCACGCATGACCAATTTGATGGTGATGTCACGTAGGTCGGGGAAAAGCCCTGCCACGGCATTGGCACCTTCCATGGGATGGCCTTGGGTGATGGAAAGACGCACCACATATTGTTTTCCTTGGTTGCGCAGGAGAGCCTCTTCCCCCTCGCGGTCAGGCAAAATATGCGGCAAAATGAATAGGCAATAGGCCGCACCAACCCCAGCCAACATCAAACCCGGCACGAAAAAGTCAAAAAAACCAATGATTGGGCCGTTAATGCTGGCGGAAGTGCTTGCCACCAAAAGGTTGGTGGAGGAGCCAATCAGGGTGGTCATGCCGCCGAGCACCGAAACAAAACTGAGGGCCATCATGTGGCGGGATGCGGGCATGATGCCCCTCATCAGGCCCACCAAAATGGGTATGAACACCACCGTCACCGGTGTGTTGTTCATGAATGCTGAAACAATCATGGCGACAAACAAGGCCAACATGATCAGCGCAGAGCGGGGGATGCCATGGCCAGATTGCAAAAGCTTGTCGACAATGCCGGTAAGTGCGCCGGTACGAAACAACGCCTGGCCGACCACCAAAAGGGCCATGATGGTGATCAATGCCGGGCTTGCAAAGCCGGTCAGCAACGCTTCAGGTTCCGGAAATGCGATCCCAAATTCTGGTAAGATGACAGCCAGCAAAAGGCCGGCAGCGATGATGCCAATAGCAACCAATTCCATGGCCAGAATATCCATGGCAAACAACACCACAGCGATCAGTGTTAGAAAAATACTTGCCCAGATGCCGATCATCGCCCATGCACTTTGTTTGTTGAGGCAATATTCATGAGTTCTTCATGTTGCCCTGCGTTAATGTTCTGGAGCCCATGATGACCATGACCACCCTTAAGCATCCAGACTCTCTCTATGCCTCACAGCAGGGTGCGCAATCCAGTCATTCCGATAAACCCCTGCCTAAAAGAATAAGCCATCTTGTCATTGGTGCTGGGTTGACCGGCTTGCAATGTGCCCAGCGGCTGGCGGAAGGCGGCCAAGAGGTTCTTCTGCTTGAGCAAGGCCCTGTGGCCTGGGGGGCTTCCGGGCGTAATGGTGGCCAGGTGTTGGCTGGCTTTGCTTGGGGGCCTCGCCAATTGTCCCAAGCCATGGGCGAGGAAAGGGCAAGGCGGCTTTGGCAGCAAAGTCGTGATGCTGTTCAATTGGTGGCAAACCAAGCCAAGGCCCAAGATGTTGGGGTGCAATGGGGCGGTGGGGAATTGGCCGCCCAATCCAGCCATATCAAAAGCCTGTCTGATTTTGTTCATGAGGCGGCATCTTGGGGTCATGATCTTCACCAATTTGACCAAGATGAAGCAAGCCAACGAACAGGCTCTGATAGATTTTATGGCGGGTTTGTTGACCAAAAAGCTTTTCATCTTGACCCTTTGGCTTTCGCACATGGGTTGGTGCGTTCGTATCTTGATCTTGGAGGGCGGCTGCATGTTAATTGCCGGGTGCGCGAATTAACCAAGCAATCATCAGGGTTCGCGGTGCAAACGGACCTGGGCAGCCTGCAAGCCGATCATGTCTATGTTTGCACCAATGCATGGGCATCTGCTCTTCTTCCCGAATTGTCGTCCTACCTGATGCCAGTGGCCAATTTTATGCTGGCCACCAAACCCATGGGGCCATCCACCAACATATTAAATGACCAAGCAGCCTATGCCGACACCAATTTTGTGCTTGATTATTTTCGCAAGGATTCCGATGGGCGTCTTATCTTTGGCGGGTTGGTTGCTTATGACACCAATCGGAAAGGTCCTGATCGAGCGCGTCTTGAGGCACGCATGATAAGGACATTCCCAGGGCTTTCTGGGGTGGGGATTGATTTTGTTTGGGCAGGTTTGTTGGCGATCAGTCGTTTGAGGCTTCCCATTATCGGCTCTTTTGCCGATGGGGGTTATTACGCTGCTGGTTATTCGGGCCATGGGCTTGCACTCACCGCCTTAGCAGGCAGAGCCATGGCTGATGCAGCGTTAGGCCATAGAGGGGTCTTTGATGATCTGGCATCTTTGCCCAGGAAAGCTTTTCCTGGGGGCAGATATTTGCGCTTGCCACTCTTGCTCGCCATCACAAGTTATCAAAGACTTCGGGACCATTTGGAAAGGTAAAATCCATGGCTAATCAAGATGATACGCGCCAATTAAGAAATGCGTTTGGGCGTTTTGCCACCGGCGTTTGTGTGGTATCATGCCAATCAAGCATAGGCCCCGTGGGCATCACGGTGAATTCTTTTTCTTCGGTATCGCTTCGCCCTGCTTTGTTGTCTTGGTGCATTGCTCATGGTTCTGACCGTTATGATGCTTTTGCGCAGGCCGAAACGTTCCATGTGGATATTCTCCATGCAAGCCAAGAAGATGTCGCCATGCATTTTGCGCGCCATGCAGCTATTGATTCCAATATGGACTTGGAGGTGACGCCCCATGGTCTAAAATTACCCGGCAGCCTTGTTCATTTTGCCTGCCGCATGCATGCCCGATATGGGGTGGGTGACCATGATATTTTGGTGGGTGAAATCTTCCAACATGAGCAAGATGAGGGTCCAGGCCTTGGGTATTTTGGCGGCAAATTTATCAATATAAGCAACAAGTAATCGGCAAACATAAAAAGGGAGAGGGATATGAAGCTAGCATTTTTGGGCCTTGGGGTGATGGGTTACCCCATGGCGGGTCATTGGCAAAAGGCAGGCCATGATGTCTGCGTCTATAACCGCACCACCAGCAAAGCTGAAGCTTGGGCAAGCGAGCATGGTGGCCGCTATGCATCCTCGCCAAGCGAAGCAGTTGCAGGCGCCCAGATTGTGGCCATGTGTCTGGGGGACGATCCCGATGTGGAGATGGTGGTCCTGGGCGAGCATGGTGTCCTGGAAGGATTAGAGCCTGGTGCAGTTCTTGTGGATCATACAACAGGCTCAGCCAAGCTGGCCCAAAAGCTCCATGAACTATGTGCGGCCAAGAAGATAGGCTTTGTGGATGCGCCGGTGTCGGGTGGTCAGGCAGGTGCTGAAAACGGCCAGTTGGGCATCATGTGTGGTGGCAACGAAGATGATTTTGCCGCCGTGAAGGATGCGCTTGATATTTATGCCAAATCTTGTGTGCTGATTGGCGGCCCAGGCGATGGTCAATTGTGCAAAATGGTCAACCAGATTTGTATTGCCGGCGTGTTGCAGGGGCTTGCTGAGGGGCTTCATTTTGCTGAGACAACGGGCATTGATGCCGAGCGGGTGTTGAGCGTGATTTCCAAAGGTGCTGCGCAATCCTGGCAAATGGAAAACCGTGGCATGACCATGGTGGCTGATAAGTTTGATTTTGGGTTTGCTGTGGATTGGATGCGCAAAGATTTGCGCATTTGCCTTGAAGAAGCCCGCGCAAGGGGTGTCAGCCTACCCACAACGGCAATGATCGACCAATATTATGCTGATGTGCAAAATATGGGCGGCGGGCGTTGGGACACATCATCCCTAATCGCGCGCTTGTCGGGAAAACATTAACCTTTTGTTCAAGCGCGAAGCAGCTGGGCGGCATCCTTGGCAAAATAGGTGAGGATGCCGCTTGCACCCGCTCTACGGAAGCAAAGCAATGCTTCCATATGGGCCTTTTTTCTATCCAATGCGCCGGAGGCGGCAGCCCATTCGATCATCGCATATTCACCAGACACCTGATAGGCAAACACCGGGGTTTCAAACCGGGATGAGGCACGCGCGATGATATCCAGATACGGCATGCCTGGCTTCACCATGACCATGTCGGCACCTTCGGCAATATCGCTTGCGATTTCCCTCATGGCTTCGTCGCTATTGGCAGGGTCCATCTGATAAGTTTTCTTATCACCTTTAAGCTGACTGGAGGCGCCAACAGCATCCCTGAAGGGTCCATAAAAACAGCTGGCATATTTGGCGGCATAGGACATGATCATGCAATCTTGGCCACCTTCGGCGTCAAGGGCATCCCTGATAGCCACCACGCGGCCATCCATCATGTCCGATGGCGCAATGATATCACAGCCAGCCCGATATTGATTCAGGCTTTGTCCCACCAGCATCTCAATGCTGGCGTCATTGACCACCACGCCATCTTCAATCAGCCCGTCATGGCCATGGTCGGTGTAGGGGTCTAGGGCCACATCACAAATGACCAGAAGGTCTGGAACAGCATCCTTAATGGCTCGGGTTGCGCGGCAAACCAAATTGTCAGGATTAAGGGCTTCTTCGCCACGCTCATCGCGTTTTTCAGGGGGTGTGTTGGGGAACAGGGCCACTGCTGGGATCCCAAGGTCATGGGCTTGCCTGGCCTGTTCCACCATCCCATCGATGCTGTGGCGGAGAACGCCAGGCATGCTGCGCACTTCTTCGGTTAGACCACGCCCTTCGATCACAAAAAGCGGGAGAATAAGGTTTGAGGGGCCTAATTCATGCTCCCGAACCATGCCCCTAATTTTTGCATTTTGTCGCAAGCGCCGGGGTCTGGAGCGCGGAAATGCTGGCATTGGTGTGGTCATGGGATGAATCTCCGAGCTTAACGGTTTTACAACTAGGGGCTGGCGAATTACCTACAATATCTAGTCAAACGCCTGAGTTTGGCATGAATGATGACTAAAGCAAGATAAATCATGCCGGCAAGGCGGCGCAGGGTCAAAGGAAAGCATCGTGATTGATTACGAAGCCATGGTTGCCGAAAATTTGGATGGTTTGCGCGAAGAGGGCCGTTACCGTGTGTTTGCTGACATTGTTCGCGACCGCGGCAACTTTCCTCGGGCTGTTTATCACGATGGCGAAGGCAAACGTCAGGATATTGTTGTTTGGTGCTCCAATGATTATTTGGGCATGGGCCAGAATGTGAATGTTCTCGATGCGATGCACCGGGCGTTGGAGCGTGCTGGTGCTGGATCAGGTGGCACCAGAAATATTTCTGGGACGACGCATTTTCATGTGCAGCTGGAACGGGAATTGGCTGACCTACATGCCAAGGAATCGGCACTTTTGTTTACCTCTGGCTATGTGTCCAATGATGCCACCCTCTCTACCTTGTCAAAATTATTTCCTGGTCTTGTGTATCTCTCCGATGAACTTAACCATGCATCCATGATTTCCGGGATAAAAAATGCCCAAGCCAGCAAACTTGTGTTTAAGCATAATGACGTGGCTGACCTACGGGCAAAACTGAAAGAACTGCCCGCTGATCAGCCCAAGGTTGTGGCTTTTGAATCGGTCTATTCCATGGATGGGGACATTGCACCGATTGCTGATATTGTGGCTGTTGCCAAAGAACATCATGCCCTGACTTACATCGACGAGGTTCATGCGGTGGGCATGTATGGCGCCCGTGGTGGTGGTGTCACCGAGCGTGACCATATCGCCAATGAGATTGACATCATCGAAGGCACCCTGGGCAAAGCCATTGGTGTGATGGGTGGTTATATCACCGCCTCACGTCATATGGTCGATGCCATTCGGTCCTTTGCATCGGGCTTTATTTTCACAACATCCTTGCCGCCGGTTTTGGCAGCTGGTGCGCTTGCGTCAGTTCGTCATCTCAAGGCCCATGGAGAACTGCGTGACAGGCACCAAGAGCGGGCGGCCACTTTAAAGGCACGCCTGAAAAAAGTTGGTCTCCCGGTGATGGACAACCCAAGCCATATTGTTCCGGTTTTTGTTGGTGATCCAGTTCGTTGCAAGGCCTTGTCCGACAAACTCTTGCGCAAGCATGGTATCTATGTTCAACCCATCAATTACCCCACGGTTCCGCGCGGTACCGAGCGCCTGCGATTCACGCCAACCCCGCTTCATGATGATGCGCTGATGGATGGATTGGTGGATGCCCTCATCTCGGTTTGGGAAGAGGTTGGTTTGCGCCGCGCCGCCTAACATCTTGTTGCCGGCTTGGCCGGCCTTTGCCGGAGTGCTGACGAATCATGAATGATTTTTTCGAAGCTGGTCTTGCCAAAACTGACCCAGAACTTGCCGCCATTGTTGCTGAAGAATTTGTTCGTCAGCGCGATCAGATAGAGCTGATTGCGTCAGAAAACATCACGTCCAAGGCCGTCCTTGAGGTGCAGGGATCGGTGCTCACCAACAAGTATGCCGAGGGTTATCCTGGCAAGCGTTACTATGGTGGCTGCGAAATTGTGGATAAAGCGGAAACCCTGGCGATCGAACGGGCCAAAGCATTGTTCCATTGCGCCTATGCCAACGTGCAGCCCCATTCTGGAAGCCAAGCCAATCAGGCGGTCTATTTGGCGCTTCTCAAGCCCGGCGACAAAATTCTTGGCATGGATCTGGCAGCCGGCGGTCACCTGACCCATGGCGCAAGACCCAACCAATCTGGAAAATGGTTTGATGCCATTCAATATGGCGTGGATCGTGAAACCCATCTTATTGATTATGATGAGGTGGCCCGCCTTGCCCAGGAACACAAACCCCAGATGATTATTGCTGGTGCATCTGCCTACCCAAGGCATATTGATTTTGCCCGTTTTCGTGAGATTGCGGATTCTGTTGGGGCCTATTTGCTGGCCGACATGGCCCATTATTCTGGGCTTATTGCCACTGGTGTGTATCCAAGCCCTATTCCCCATGCCCATGTCGCCACCACCACCACCCACAAAACCCTCCGTGCTTCCCGAGGTGGTATGATCCTCACCAATGATTTGGATCTGGGTAAGAAATTCAACTCAGCGATTTTTCCGGGGCTCCAGGGTGGTCCCTTGATGCATGTGATCGCGGGCAAAGCCGTGGCGTTTGGTGAAGCCTTGAAGCCTGAATATCGTGATTATTGCCTGCAGGTTGTTGACAATGCCCGTGTCCTGGCTGCGCGGCTGGTGGAGCATGGTTTTGCCATTGTTTCTGGTGGCACAGATTGTCATATATGCTTGGTGGATCTGCGCCCTCGGGGTTTGAAGGGCAATGAGGCCGAAGAGGCTCTTGAGCGTGCG
Organism: Alphaproteobacteria bacterium UBA7371; assembly: GCA_002469865.1. Taxonomy (GTDB): domain Bacteria; phylum Pseudomonadota; class Alphaproteobacteria; order UBA8317; family UBA8317; genus UBA8317. The sequence goes on from DKOD01000006.1 coordinate 23,256, forward strand.
GGCATGACCTGCAACAAAAATGGTGTTCCTTATGATCCTGAAAAGCCAACGGTTACCTCTGGTATTCGCTTGGGAACACCTGCGGGCACCACCAGGGGCTTTAAGACAAATGAATTTGTCCAAGTCGCTGATTGGGTGAATGAGGTGCTGACCGGTCTTCAGGCACATGGCGCAGAGGGCAATGGCGCAGTGGAGTCAAAGGTGAAGGCAGAAATCAAGGAATTCTGCAGCCGTTTTCCCATTTATCAGGTTGAGTGATGCGCTGTCCTTTTTGCGGTAATGAAGAAACCCAGGTAAAGGATTCGCGCCCCACAGAAGATAATGGGGCCATCCGCCGCCGCCGTAATTGCACAGCTTGTGGCGCAAGATTTACCACCTTTGAGCGCGTTCAGCTGCGCGAAATGGTGGTGGTGAAAAAAAATGGAAAGAAGGCTCCTTTCGAGCGCGACAAGCTTTACCGTTCGGTGGCTATTGCCCTTCGTAAGCGCAATGTAAGCCAGGAGCGGGTGGAAAAATTGGTTACTGGTATTGTTCGGCGGTTGGAATCCATGGGGGAAAGTGAGATTCCATCGGTCTTAGTGGGCGAGATGGTGATGGAAGCCTTGGCTGGCATCGATGATGTTGCCTATGTGCGTTATGCCTCGGTGTATAAGAATTTCCGGGAAGCCCGGGATTTTGAAGAATTTGTCACGGGTCTTCCAGAAAAACATGACGAATAACACCCCCGAGGTGATGATGTGGCCGGCCCTGCAGGCCGCCCAGAGGCAACGTGGCCAAACGGGAAAAAACCCCAATGTCGGTGCAGCCCTTTGGCGCCATGGCCGTTTGGTGGACGTGGTGGCCACAGGTGATGGTGGGCGTCCCCATGCAGAATCCCAACTTAATATTCTTCCAGGCGATGTTCTTGCTGTCACCCTTGAGCCCTGTGCCCATGAAGGTGAAACCCCAGCATGTGCAAGGTTGGTGGCTGATGCCAGGCCGTCTAAGGTTTACGTGGGCTGCCTTGATCCAGACCCCAGAACTTCAGGCCATGGTTTGGAAATCATGAAAGAGGCCGGAATTTCCGTGCAGGCTGGTATTTGCGAACATAAAGCCCGCCATGTCATGGCTGGTTTTTTGACCAGGATGATCCATCAACGTCCCCATGTTCGGTTGAAACTTGCCATGACCCGGGATGGCCGTTCAGCCCTTGCAGATGGGCGCTCCCAATGGATCACTGGCTTTGAGGCCCGGCAACATGGGCATCTTTTGCGCGCTGAAGCCGATGCCATCATGGTGGGGGCAGCCACCTTCATTCAAGATCAACCAACACTTACCTGCCGCCTTGGTCTCTCCGGCCGTGATCCAGAGATTTTTGTCCTATCGGGCCGCGAAGAGATTTCGTCTTTGCCCAAGAATGTCCAGATTTTGGGCACATCTGGAGGTCAGCAAGATCTTTCCCAAATACTTCGCCAATTGGCGCAAGAGGGGATTGGGAATTTGCTTGTGGAATCCGGTGGCCGGCTTGCTGCCTCTTTGCTGCAGGCAGAATTGGTTGATGAATTATATTGTTATCAATCGGACCTATTGCTTGGCGCCAATGCACGATCAGCCCTGGGTGCATTGAAAGATCAGGAATTGTTGTTGCCCAAGGGCATGATCGTGAAAGAGCGTCGCCAGCTTGGACAGGATCAGCTCACACGCTATGTGGTGGAAAGATAACGGCCCGTTGGGTCGGTCATGCAGGAGTTGATATATGTTCACTGGTCTTATCCGCGGGCTTGCCAAAATCGTCCAAATTGATGGCTTGGAAGAAAAGCAGATGCGCTTCCATGTGCAAGGTTTGGACAAGTTGCCGGAGGAAGGCGCGTCCATTGCCTGCAATGGTTGCTGCCTCACGGCGTTAAAAGTGGCTAGGCAGCAAGATGGCTATTGCTTCAGCGCGGACCTCTCCCCTGAAACCTTAAAGGCAACCGGGGCGGATAATTGGTCCGTCGGTGAGTTGATCAATATTGAACCATCCTTACGCTTGGGTGAAGAAATGGGTGGTCATATTGTCAGTGGTCATGTGGATGGTCAGGCAGTGGTTGAAAAGATTGATAATCTTGGCGGCAATCATGAGCTCACCATCAAGGTTCCTCAGGAATTAAAGACCTTTGTGGCGCCAAAAGGTTCCGTGGCACTCAATGGCGTGTCCCTGACCGTGAATGCGGTGCATGATGATCATTTTACGGTGAATATCATCCCCCACACTTGGGCCGTGACCAATCTTGGTCAATTGAAAATTGGGGATCGGGTGAATTTTGAGATTGATATGTTGGCCCGTTATATGGCCCGCATGCTTGATGTTGCCGGGGGGCGCTCATGACCAAAATGGCAAGCACCGAAGAACTCATAGAAGAAATCCGCAATGGCCGAATGATCGTGCTGATGGATGCTGAGGACCGCGAAAATGAGGGTGATCTTGTTTGCGCAGCCCAAATGGCAACACCCGACTGCATCAATTTTATGGCCAAAAATGGCCGCGGTTTAATCTGTTTAACCCTGCCGAGGGAGCGGGCGGAGCAACTTGACTTGCCCTTGATGAGCCAGCGCAACCAATCCCGGCACCAAACCAATTTTACGGTGTCCATTGAGGCCAGGGAAGGGATTTCCACGGGGATCTCTGCCCAAGATCGGGCCCACACGATTTCGACGGCCATTAACTTGAACAAAACCGCAGCTGATATTGTTTCTCCGGGTCATGTTTTCCCCCTGGTTGCCCGTGAGGGTGGCGTGCTTGTTCGTTCTGGCCATACCGAAGCTGCTTCAGACATGGCGCGTCTTGCCGGCCTTTACCCAGCAGGTGTCATTTGTGAAATCATGAATGATGACGGCACCATGGCCCGAATGCCGGAATTGATGGAATTTGCCCATGCGCATGGGCTCAAAATTGGCACCATTGCTGATTTGATTGCCTACCGCCGCCGCCATGATGACCTTATGGACCAAGTGTCTGACCAAGAAATTGAAACCGTCCATGGTGGTATGATGCGCCTTGTTGTCTTTAAGGACCGGATTGACGGTCGTGAACATGCCGCATTGGTCAAAGGCGAGGTTGTTGCCGACCGACCCATGCCGGTCCGGGTTCATGCCATCAACATGCTCCATGATTTGGTTGGGCTTGCCAGTGCCAGGGGGCGTCATGGTTTGCTGCAGGCGGCCATGGGCCGCTTGGCCGAATGGGAAGAAGGGGTCATTGTTCTTCTTCATGACCCGGAAAGAAGCCAGATTTCACAAGGGCTGGAGGAAAACACCAATTCGTTCATGCTGCGGGAATACGGAATTGGCGCGCGCATTCTCCACGAGCTTGGGGTCCGTGAGATTGAGTTAATAAGCAACTCACCACAACCCTCCCTTGTGGCCCTTGATGGTTACGGCTTAAAGCTCTGCGGCACACGCACTTTGTGATTGCTGTCTGTTGAACTTTTGGCTGCTTTTTAAGGTGCATATGAGGAGACAAAAACATGCGCGTCGCCATTATTGAGGCTCGTTACTATGAACATATTGCCGACATGTTGCTCGAGGGGGCTAAGGCACGACTCCGTGATCGGGGCGCCTCTTTTGACGTGGTCACGGTGCCTGGTGCGCTGGAAATTCCTGGCGCCATTGCGCGGTTGAAGGGTCAATATGATGCATTTGTGGCCCTGGGTTGCGTGATCCGGGGGGAAACGGTGCATTTTGAATTGGTGGCAGGGGAATCAGCACGGGCCATCATGGACTTGACGGTTCAAGATCAATTGGCCATCGGCAATGCTATTTTGACCACCGAGGATGAAGAGCAGGCCCTGGATCGAGCCGACCCATCCCGCCGCAACAACGCCGGTCATGCTGTTGATGCGGCGCTTATTCTCGCAGGAATTGGCCAAGACACATGAAGCCGTCACCTTTTATCGGACGTTCCTTGGCGCGCTTCATGGCAGTGCAGGGCCTCTATGCCATGGATGTGGGGCAGGTGTCTTTGCGAACTGTTCAAGAAATGATGGCGATGGGCCAATTTGGTGATGGCGAGGAAGCCCATAAGTTGGTGGCCGAAGATGGGGAATATTTTGACCGTCTAATTGTGGGGGTGACCCAAGAGCAGGCCTCCATCGACGATGCTTTGATGGGCATGCTGCCAAAGGCTTGGCCAATCAACCGTATCGACGCGACGTTACGTGCGTTGTTGCGCAGTGCTGCTTTCGAATTGATGCGGGTTTCGGATGTCTCCGCCGCAACGGTTATTGATGAATATGTCGAAATTGCCCGGGACTTTTTCGAGGGCGATGAGCCCAAATTTGTCAATGGCGTTTTGGATGGCTTTGCTAAGGCAAAAGGCCTTAACCGCCAGGATTAAATCGGCCAATATTGCCAAAGACTTCCTGAAGAATATTTATTTCCCGACCGAAGGTTTCGGTTTCGTCGCCATCCGGGGCTAGGGCAACATAATCATCTTTGCTTTTGTTGATTACTTCAGCGACCCTTCCTTGGTCATCGAACACCACCTGGATCACGCGTTGATCCTCAGGGGTTGGTCGGGAAAAACTTGAGGTTGCCATATATTGCGCCACATAGATCCAACGATTGGGGTCTAAAGGAGCCACCACGGTCGGTGATCCTAATTTTGCAGCCACTGTTTGTTTGCTGTCTGTGCCCACCATGATGGTGGCCAAATTTTCCTGATTGAGGATCGATGCCCCATGATAACTCTCCTTCACCGAGCAGGCGGTGGTGAGCAGCATGATGGTGATGCCTATGATGCGCAGCATGATAACCTCTTAATGCCTAATCTTTGATGGGACCCTGCCCTTGTTGCCAGGGCTATCGACCACTAAGTCACAGCTATTAGCTGGTGCCCATGACCAATTCAATGGAAGGGTTTAGCCACCATCGTGAGCCCGAGGGGATTATGTCGTCGATGTTTGAGTTGTTTCGCAAGGCCAAGCCATTTGAGCCGTTATATTTTGCTTGCGTGGAACGTGCCCGTGCGCCTTGGTTTTATCTGCATGCCGGTATTCCTGATGAAATCGCCGGGCGGTTTGAGTTGGTGGCCTTGCATGTATCAATCATGATTCATGAATTGGAGCGGCGAGGTTTTCGTGATTATGGTTATGGTATCACCGAGATCATGTACAAAGATTTTGACCGTTCCTTGCGCGAATATGGCGTGGGTGACTTGTCGGTGGGCAAAAAAGTTCGTGGCATGGCAGAGGCCTTCTTTGGGCGTGCCAAGGCCTATGGCCAAGCCATTGAGGGGCAAGATGATGGCATTTGGTGCGAAGCGCTGCATCGAAACCTCTTTCGTGATGACGATCAGGTCAAGCAAGAACACTTGGCCATCATGGCCCAATATGCAGTGGCATTACTTGCTGCATTGCGCAGCTTGGATGATGGCGATTTTGGCAAGGATTTTGCCATGCCATTGGTGGCCCCGTTTGAGGATAGTTCAAGGAGCTAGGCGATGGATAATCTTGCAAAACACCTGATCCAACCCTCAGATCTTCAAGGCGAAGAATTGTTTGAGGTTTCGTTGGATGAAGAACAATTGGCAGACCTTGCCAAGGAACTTAACCTAGCCAAGCTTACCCATGTATCGGCCAAATTCTCCTTATATCCTATTCGGGGCAAGAGGGGGGTGAAGGTCACAGGTTTGGCATCCATGGATGTTGGGTTAATTTGTGGCGTGACGCTTGAGGCGTTTGACCAGCATTTGGAAGAGGAAATTTCTGTTTCCTTTCTGCCGGAAGACCTGATGCCTGAGCTTCCAGAACATGAGGGAGATGTGGTCCTCGATCATGTGGATGGTGACCTTCCAGAATTGCTGGATGAGCATGGGGTCAATTTGATGGCTTTGGTGCAAGACAGCGTGGTTCTTGCTGTCCCAGCTTACCCTCGCAAACCAGACGCGTCTTTTGAACCATTGTCAGCGGGGCCTTTGGAAGAATCTCCGTTTGCGGCATTGAAAGAAAAATTCACTGGTTTGGATGACAAATCTTAGCAAAATTGTGCTTGGGGCTTGCACAAACTCCCGAAATCAGTATTTTCGCGCCTTTGATCATCGTGAGCATGCGGCGATTGCATGCGTTCGCGCCCCAGGAGAAGATTGATGGCTGTCCCTAGAAAGAAAGTAACCCGTTCCAAGCGCAACAACCGTCGTGCCCATGACGCGGTCACCGCCGCCAACCCAAACGAATGCGCCAATTGTGGCGAATTGAAGCTTCCGCACCATATCTGTAATTCTTGCGGATTCTACCGCGAGCGTGAGACCGTGAAGGTCGACGCAACCGCCTAAGACACAAACATCATCGTGAGGCCAGCATGACAAGGGTAATTGCTATTGATGGCCTCGGCGGTGATAACGCACCTTCTGCCGTGGTGGAGGGGCTTCGGCTTAATGCTGAGCGCAACCCTGATATATCTTACATTGTAACCGGCCCAATTGATCAGATGACATCTGTTTTTGGCGGTTTGACCATTGCGGGGGAACGCATCAGCTTTGTTGATGCACCAGACCATGTGTCCATGGATGCCAAACCAAGCCAGGCAGTGCGCCAAGGCCGCAATTCAAGTTTGTGGAAAGCGATTGAAGAGGTAAAGGAAGGGCGTGCTCATGCCGTGGTGTCCGGTGGCAATACCGGTGCTTTGATGGCCATGTCTGCCCTTCAATTGCGCACCATTGATGGTATTGATCGCCCAGCCATCGCCGCCATTTGGCCAACCCTACGTTCGGAAAGTATTGTCCTTGATGTTGGCGCTAATCTTGAGGCTAATGCCAAACAATTAACACAATTTGCCTTGATGGGTGTTGAATTTGCTAGGCTAGGCCTCGGGGTGCGTCGCCCGACGGTCGGCCTTTTGAATATTGGTTCAGAAGACCAAAAAGGTAGGGAAGAAATCCGCGAGGCCCAAGATATGCTTTTGGCCATGGATGATGCCTCTTTTAGCTATGAGGGCTTCGTGGAGGGAAATGACATCAGTAAAGGGACGGTTGATGTTGTTGTTACCGACGGATTTACCGGGAATGTGGCCTTAAAAAGCGCCGAGGGCACAGCAAAGCAGGTTGGCGATTATCTTCGTGCGGCTCTTTCCCGTTCCATTGGCGGGCGTATTGGTTATTTCCTTGCCAAGGGCGCTTTGGTTGCTTTCAAGCGTCGTGTGGACCCAAGAAGGGTCAATGGCGGCCCTTTGCTTGGTCTCAATGGGCTTGTGGTCAAAAGCCATGGCGGAACCGATGGTATTGGTTTTGCTTCCGCCCTTGATCTCGCTGTTGATCTTGCCAAGGCTGGCATCACCGACAAACTCCATCAGAGGGTGGCGCTCATGAACAAAGTTGTTGATGAAAATGGTCAAGCAGTGTCCGCATCATGAATGTGCGCGCTCATCTTCTGGGTACAGGTTCTTATCTGCCTGAACGTATTGTCAGAAATGAAGAACTAGCGAATTTGGTGGATACATCTGATGCCTGGATACGTGAACGCACAGGTATCGAGCAGCGCCACCGTGCGGCCGATGGGGAACTGACATCGGATTTGGCCCTGGCGGCCTCCAAGGCAGCCCTCAAAGATGCTGGCCTTGAAGGTGGTGACCTTGATCTCATCATTGTGGCCACGGCCACGCCCGACCATACCTTTCCAGCCACGGCCACCAAATTACAGGCAGCATTGGGTGGCCATGGATTTCCAGCATTTGATGTGCAGGCAGTTTGCTCTGGTTTTTTGTATGCACTTCATGTGGCCGATTGCATGATCCGGACTGGCGGCACAAAAAAGGCGCTGGTTGTTGGTGCAGAGACTTTTTCCAGGATTTTGGATTTTGAAGATAGGACGACTTGCGTTCTGTTTGGTGATGGTGCTGGCGCTGTGGTGCTGGGTGCGGGGCCGGATGATGGAAGGGGTGTCGTTGCCACGGCCCTTCATGCCGATGGCCGGCAGCATGATATTCTCTACGTGGATGGGGGCGTGTCCACAACACAAACAGCAGGTTTTTTGCGCATGGAAGGCCAGGAAGTGTATCGCCATGCGGTGACCGAACTCACCAATGTGCTTTTGGAAGTGATGGACAAGGCCGGGCTTTCTGTTGAGGAAATTGATTGGGTGGTTCCCCACCAGGCAAATAAGCGCATTTTGCAATCAACAGCCAAAAAACTTGGCCTTGATTTCAATCAGGTGGTGGTCACCATCGACAAGCATGGCAACACATCCGCAGCATCTGTGCCGTTGGCCCTAGACCTTGCCCGCAAGGATGGGCGCATTAAAGCTGGCCAAACCTTGCTTCTGGAAGCCATGGGTGGTGGACTTACCTGGGGCGCTGCGGTGTTAAGAACCTGATCCACCCCCCCCGACATCTTGATGATTGCAATCGATGCCTTGGCATGACAACATTTGGTCAAGGGTTTTTGTTGGGGGTCGTTCATGACTGCATTAACGCGGGCAGACATTGCCATGGCCATACATCGTGAGCTTGGGATTTCACGAACGGAATGTTCTTATTTCGTCGATGCCATTATCGAAGAGATT
>DKOD01000160.1 GCA_002469865.1 Alphaproteobacteria bacterium UBA7371
TGACATGCGCGCTGGATTGGACGTTATGGAAACGGGGGTAAGGTTGCAATGGCTTGGACCGACGAACGTGTGAACATGCTGAAAAAATTATGGGCTGAAGGTTATTCGGCAAGTCAAATTGCCAAAACACTTGGTGACACAACCAGAAATGCCGTGATTGGCAAAGTTCACCGCATGGGGATTGCAGAACGTGCCGTGTCGCCACAAGCACAGACAAGAAAGGCCAATAAAGCAAAGGCTCTTGCCCCGCGCAAGCCAGCTAAGCCCGTCAAGGCAAAAGCGCGTAAAGCCCCGGCCATTCGTCGGCCCGACAACCCAATTATCCGGCCGGAAACTTCCGAAGCTGTGCCCACCCGCATGGAATTATGGGCCGAACGCCCCATTACACTCTTGGAATTAACCCTTCACACTTGTCGCTGGCCCATTGGTGACCCCGCCACAGACGACTTTCATTTTTGCGGGGGAAAGGTCGACACATCCGACGTATATTGTGATGTGCATCGAAAGATTGCTTATCAACCAGCCAGGAAAAAATCCAAGCAAGGCAACCAACGGCGTTCAGCATAAGCGTTTATGCTGGACCGTTTAGGAAAAATTTTCGTCAAAGGCATAGCCGGCAGCCCTCACGGTTCTGATCGGATCTTTTGATGATTTGCTGTTAAGTGCCCGGCGGAGTCGTCCCACGTGAACATCGACGGTTCGCTCTTCCACGTCAGTGTCCTGCCCCCACACGCCATCCAAAAGCTGAGCCCTTGAAAACACACGTCCGGGTGCATCCATGAGCCGCATCAGCAATGCAAATTCTCTTGGGCCAAGATGAATTTCTTCACCATTGCGCACCACCCTGCGGGTTTCCCTGGAAATGCTGATATCCCCGATCACCAATTCATTATGGGCCAAGGCAGGGCGAATCCTCCGCATCACTGCATGAATGCGCGCTTTTACCTCTGAAATAGAGAATGGTTTGACAATATAATCATCCGCACCGGTATTAAGACCCCGGATGCGGTCAGATTCTTCGCCACGGGCGGTCAACAAAATAATCGGCAAAGACTTCATTTTCGCCGTGCTGCGCACACGCCGACAGATTTCAAGGCCCGAAATCCCAGGCATCATCCAGTCAAGCACGGCAAGATCCGGCAAATTATCTGAGAGATGTGCCCAGGCAATATCACCATCTTGGGCCTCCACAACCCGATATCCTTCCCCCACCAAATGATGGTTCAACAACATACGAATAGCCGCATCATCTTCGGCGAGAAGAACAGAAGGCTTCATGAAGTATGCTCCTTTTCATCAAGCATAAAGGATGTCACATCAGATTTTGGTCTGTCGGTGGGAAGCACATCGCCAGCGTGGATATAATAAAGATTTTCGGCAATATTGGTGACATGATCGCCAATACGTTCCAAATTTTTTGTCATAAAGAGGGCCTGGATCCCCACCGCAATTAAGGCCTGGTCATTTTTCATGACCGCCATCAATTCACCAAATACGGAATTATGAAGTTCATCAATTCGGTCATCTGCACGCAACACACCCTGAATTGTTTCGGGGTCCTCAACAGCCATCAAATCACCAACAATCTGTAATTGATCAGCAACATAATGGTGAAGTTGAACCATAGCAGGACGGGGCAATTGATCCATCATTGGGCCAATGGTGAGAAGACGCTTGGCGGTGTTTTTTGACAAATCACCTATCCGTTCAAGGTCGGTGGCGCTGCGTAAGATCCCCACAACTTCCCTTAAATTACGGCCAAGAGGTTGCCGAAGTGCCAGGGTGGAAACTGTTGACAACAAAATGCGTTCCTCAAGTTGATCCACCTGAAAATCGCTTGTGATGACCTGCTGGGACAAATCCGGATCATCACGTTCAATGCACATGCCAACCAGATGCAATTGCTCTTCCACATGACCCAACATGCGGCCGGTTAGGCTGCGCAAATTTGCCAGGTTGCTTTCACCAATGGGTAGGTCTGTGCCTACCCCAACCACATCAGCCATAGCGACCGGAGATGTAATCTTGAGTTTTTTGTTCCACCGGGTTGGTGAAGATTTGTTCGGTGTCACCAAACTCAATCAAGTCACCAAGATGGAAAAAACCAGTTTTCTGAGAAACACGGGCGGCCTGCTGCATGGAGTGGGTCACAATGATGATGCAATATTTTTCCCGCAACTCCTCGATTAATTCTTCGACAATACCCGTCGCAATAGGGTCAAGCGCGGAGCATGGCTCATCCATCAAAATAACTTCAGGATCCGCAGCAATCGCGCGGGCGATACAAAGTCGTTGTTGCTGACCGCCAGAAAGCCCTGTACCGGAGGCATCCAAACGATCCTTGACTTCATTCCATATGCCCGCGCGCTTCAAAGATGACTCAACAATTTCGGTCAATTCGTCTTTGCTGTTGGCGAGGCCATGAATCCGTGGGCCATAAGCGATGTTGTCAAAAATAGATTTGGGAAATGGGTTTGGCTTCTGAAACACCATGCCAATACGGCGACGAAGCTGAACCACATCCAGCGTCTTGTCATAGACATTTTCACCATCAATGGAAATGTTGCCAGTCACTTCACAACCATCAATCGTGTCATTCATACGGTTGATGCAACGAAGGAATGTGGACTTGCCACAACCGGAGGGTCCAATAAAAGATGTCACCGCTTTTTCCCGGATATTCATGTCGATGCCTTTAATAGCGTGGGCAGCTCCATTGCCATAATAAACATGAACGTCGCGACATTCGACCTTCACGTCATGACCATCAACATCCAATTGAGAACTTTTTGCAATATCTGCAATGCTCGACATTATCCTAGCTCCTCGCTTCAAAAACCAACATTACCAACGACGCTCGAACTTCTTACGAAGGAAGATTGCCAGGCCGTTCATCAACACCAAAAATGTCAGAAGCACCATGATGGCGGCGGATGTTTTTTCAACAAAACCGCGTTCAGGGGCATCTGCCCAAATATAAATCTGCACCGGCAGCACCGCGGCAGGCGAAGTAAAGCCTGCTGGAGCATCAGCAATAAATGCATTCATGCCAATAAGCAACAAAGGTGCGGTTTCTCCAAGCGCCTGGGCCATGCCGATGATGGTGCCTGTCAACATGCCTGGCATGGCCAATGGCAACACATGGTCAAAAACTGCCTGCATTTTCGAAGCGCCCACACCCACTGCACCCTCACGAATGGAAGGAGGGACAGCCTTTAATGCAGCCCGAGAAGCAATGATGATGGTCGGCAACGTCATGAGGGCAAGAACCATGCCACCCACCAAGGGCGCAGATCTTGGCAAACCAAAGGTGTTCAAAAACACAGCCAAGCCCAATAAACCAAACACAATAGAAGGGACAGCGGCAAGATTATTAATATTCACCTCGATCAAATCTGTTACCCGGTTTTTGGGGGCAAATTCTTCAAGATAAACCGCAGCGGCAACCGCCACCGGGAATGACAAGACCAAGGTAATAATCATGGTGAAGAAGGAACCCTTGAGCGAACCCCAGATACCTGCAACCTC
>DKOD01000173.1:0-4375 GCA_002469865.1 Alphaproteobacteria bacterium UBA7371
AAAATAAACTCAATATCCAGAAGACCTCCTGCCCTGTATTTGACATCGAATGGGCCCCTTGGATGGCGCTCCTTCCACAATTTTTTGCGCATATCCAAGGCATCAGCGACAAGGTCATGACGTTCACGGGCTACCCCACATGCTTGGCAAACTATTTTTGTTACGTCTTTACCGAGACCACCATAATCAAGCACCAATCGGGCTCTTGTGAGGGCCATCAATTCCCAGCTCCAAGATTCCTGCAAGTGGTAGTTGCTAAACCGCTGAAGTGAGACAGAAAGAGGACCAGAACGTCCTGAAGGGCGAAGCCGCATGTCAACGTCATAAAGCCCACCAGATGCCGTGGGGACGGTCAAGGCAGCAATGAGTTTTTGCCCCAATTTTGAATAGTAAATTCCTGCAGTTAACGGGCGCGGACCGTCGGAAACCTCGTCATCACGATCCCCATAGATAAAAACCAGATCGAGATCGGATTTGGCTGTCATTTCTCTGCTTCCAAACTTGCCCATGCCCAACACGCAAAAGCCTGCTTGGTGCATGCCGTGACGCTCCTGAAACTCCGCATGAACATGGGAAAATAATTGTGTGAGCACAATTTCTGCGATGTCTGTATAGGCATCATCAGCGTTGCTCGGTGACATTTTGCCCAACAAAACCTGAACGGCGATCCTGAAGCGCTCATCACTGGCAAAATCGCGAACTATATCCAACACGGCATCGATATGGGTTGCCAAGCTCAGACGATCCTGCAAACGCTGGAACAGTTCTTCTTTTCCCAGATGTCCGGTCAAGAACATGGGATCGAGCATGCTATCCAATGTATCTGGTTTTTTGAGAAGATGATTTACCATCTCTGGGGCCGCAGATAGAATGCGGGTCAACATGTCCAAAACCTCAGGGCCATGGGTAAGTAAGGAGAAAATCTGAACCCCGCCAGGCAAACCTTGGAGAAATCGATCAAAATTCAAAAGCACTTGGTCCGGGTTTTCTCGGTCAGAACAGGTTTTAACAATAGCAGGGGTTAATTCCGTGAGAAGAGCCCTAGCCCTTGCAGTTCTTGTCGCCTGCATTCGCCCATGATGCCATTGTTTCACCAATGTCATCATCTGCTCTGGCTGCCCATAACCTAATGTTTTAAGTGTCTGGATCGTTGATGGGTCTTGGTCGGGCCCGGTAAAAGACAAATTGCCTTCCGGTAATGATAGGCTCTCACCACCAAACAACCCTGAAAATTCATCATGGACCGCAAGCAATAGGGCATGCACCTTATGTTCTGCATCCGCCTCATCATCAAAACCACAAAGCCTCACAAAAAGCTCAAAACCCAAATCATCGGCTGGAACCTGATGTGTTTGCTGGTCATCCACATACTGAATGCGATGTTCCCAACAACGCAATTTCTCGTAATAGGCAGACATATTCTCAGCGCATGCATGGGAAATAAACCCAGCTTCTGCGAGCCTATGCAACGCATCGATGGTTCGGCGCGCCCGCAGGGCTGGCAGACGCCCACCGGCTAATAATTGTTGGGTTTGGGCAAAAAATTCGATTTCCCGAATACCCCCGACACCAAGCTTCAAATCATGGTTACGAACCAGAATTTCATGCAGCCCATAATGGGCCTGAATTTGGCGTTTGATGGATTTTACATCCTCCACGGCATAAGCATCCATTGACCTTCGCCAAATGAATGGACGGAGCCTATCAAGAAATGCTTCCCCGCAATCAATATCACCCGCACAGGGCCTGGCCCTGACAAAGGCTGCCCGCTCCCAATTTTGACCCAATTGTTCATAATAGAGCTCTGCAGCATCAGTGGAAATAACCACCGCCGTGGCACCAGGATCTGGACGCAAACGCAGATCCACCCGATAGGCAAAACCAGCTTCATTATTATCAGAAAGAAGCCGCGCCACATCCTGAACAAGCTTAATGAGATGGCGTTGGAATGTGGGAAATTCATCTGCCAACCCTGCCCGATGGGCATCAAAAAACACCACAAGATCAACATCAGATGAGAAATTTAACTCTTGGGCCCCCAACTTTCCCATGGCCAAAATAATGAGACCAGATTGACCAAGATCTTCAAATACTAGGGGAAGTTTACCTTTTTCAACCAATCTGTTGGCTTCCAACTGGAAAGCCTTGTGGATCATAAGATCAGCAAATGACGAAATAGATGATGCTGATTCAATAATATTTTCCAGCCCAAGCAACTCCGCCAATAATGTGCAAGCGTAAAAATGGTGGCGTTGAACACGTAAATTAATCGCCAATTCCTGCCCCGAGCTGCTGGTGGAAAGCCTATGCAGATCATCGATTGCGAATTGACGAACAATTAAAGGGCAGGAATCTCCATAAAATATGTCATCCAAATCGGGAGATAGGCGCCGGCTACGTTTGACGAAGGGAAGTTCTGCTATTTCCTGACGGGTGAGTGACGTTAGGCTCATGGCCGTTCAATAAAAAATGCGTCACCAAACCTAGCCTGTAATTGGTAACCTTCAGCCAACAATAGCTGCCTGAACGCTTCGCGTCGCAGCAACATTTGCTCAGGACATGGAACAGTCCCACCAGGTACCGACAATAATGAACTACTCCAGCTATTTAAAAGATAGGCCTTACCATCTTCACATCGCGCTATTGGCGCCGAGGCAACCCCAATATTGGTAAGCTCCATGCGCCCACGCCTGGAATCGACACCCACCATCACATCAAGCCCCACCAACCAATCTTCGCCCATTTTTAAAACCGGTAATTTCGCTGGACTCGGCCAGACCGCAAGAATAATAACAGCAGCACAGGAAATTGCGGCCAAACCTCCAACAAGATTGAGAAAGCCATTGGGCAGGTTGCTGAGCCTTGGCAGGCTTATAATGGCAAGCCCTATCCCTGCGGACATCAAACCCAACCTTGCATGATAGTCCCCACCACCCATCAATAATGCGAGCAGGGCAATGGCCCCCACGGCAACTGCGGTAGGTCTTGGGGCAAAGCCAGAAACAAATGAAAAAACAGCATAGGCAAGCACCAAACCACCAATGAGAAAACTAGGCTCTAGGTAATCCACGGGCATAAACAAATCACGCAGCATAAAAGGCGTTGATAAGAACATCAGCAAGCTGCCAATGGACAAGCAACATGACAACATCACGACAACAAGCAGCCGTTGTAATTGAAATATTGGCCGACTGATTTCAGCCAACAAAAGCATCACGATGCTCAATATCAGTCCTGCCATTCCCACGACAGGGTTGGCATAGGTTAAAAGCGTGAGACCGATAACATGCAAAACAAGCCTGATGCCAAACTCCATCGGCTCCAAACGCAAATATCCCGGCAGCAAAAGCAGCAGGCCCACACAAATCATCAGCAACCATGGGGTAACACCCAAAAAAAGCGCCATTGCCATGGGAGAAAGTGAAACAAATGCCCAAAACTGCGGAACATTATAGGGCCGCAAACTCGAAAAAACCGCAAACCCTATACCAAAAGCCAGCACACCAAAAATCAACCAAAGGGATTGCGCGGAAAAGAGAACAAAACCAATAGCCAAAAGCAGCTCCAAGAGGCCACCGGCAACCAAACCTTCGCGTACCAAAAACCCCGTCGCAGGTTGTTCGACAGTCAAAATTTCACGAAGCAAGAGCCCATTGGAAAGATCTGGCCAGGAACCAGTCGGCATCGCCCAAGGCAAAAAGGCCGAACCAACAAAGGCCAGCGCAACAAAAAGGAAAAAACACAAAAGCGCCAAAGCAACCAACCCAAGTGGTGATCAAAAAATATTAATCGCTTTCCATGATTCGGCGCAAACGAGCGACCTCATCATCAGAAAGCGTGCTCGCAAGATTGGGCTGAGCATTCATGGAACGCCAAACGAATAGCGCACCAATGAGCAAAAGGATTAACGGAGATGACCATAACAAAATCGTTTGAACTTTAAATGGTGGCGTCAAAAGAACAAAGTCGCCATATCGATCAACCACAAAATCGAGAACCTGATCGTCGCTGTCACCCTGGCTAATCCGTTCACGCACCAGCACCCGAAGATCTTTTGCCAAACCGGCATTGGAATCATCAATTGATTGGTTCTGACAAACCAAACAACGAAGATTTTTTGTGATTCCCCTGGCCCTTTCTTCAAGTTTGGGGTCATCAAGGGCCTCACCAGGCATCACGGCAAGAGACGTGAGCGGGACCAAAACAAGCAAACATAACGCGGCAACAGCCAACCTCATGCCGTCTGCGCCTGTAATGAGGAATGTTGTTTGGAACGGCGATAACGACGCCCAACAACTGATATCGTGCCACCCATGGCCATAATGAGGCAGCCAAACCAAATATAATCAACACCAGGATTGTAATAAGCACGCAC
>DKOD01000173.1:4778-13119 GCA_002469865.1 Alphaproteobacteria bacterium UBA7371
GCAGCCTCAGTGGTTTGGGTGTCTTTGACGCGGTAGTATCTTTTTTCCGGGAACATCTCCAATTCATGGCCACGGGAATTGGTGGCCACAAATTTGCCCCGCAGAAAGTCATAATTGGGTCCAGGAGCTTGGCCCGCACCTTCAAACCTTACATCATAACCGCCAATGGTGATTTGATCACCTTGGCCCATGGCGAGAATTTTTTCCTCCGCAAAAGCTGATATGCCCACAATACCTGCGACCATAACACCAAGACCAAAATGCGCCACCGCAGCAGACCAACTCGAAGCAGGCAGACCCTTAAATCGAGACCAGAACACATGGACAGGAACCTTAAACGCCCCTGCCCTGGCAAATGGCTCTGTTAGGGCACCAAACATCAACCAAATGGCAACAACAAAACCACCATAGGCCCACCAAGGGCCGCCCTGCTTCATGATATACAAACCAATACCAGCCACGGCCGCCATGATCATCGCGACAGAAAGCTGACTAATCATTCGCTCCAAGGTCATTTTTTTCCACGCCGACATTGGACCAAAAGGAACAAGCAACATGAGGGGGGTCATCAAAGGCACAAAGGTCAGGTTAAAGAAAGGCGCACCAACGGAAACTTTATATCCAAAGGCTTCGGCGAAAAGAGGAAATAAGGTCCCGAGCAGGACCACCGCCATCGAAACAACCAAGAACAAATTATTGACCACCAAAAGGCCTTCACGACTCAAGGCCGCAAACGGAACTTCACTTTTAAGCCTTGGGGCACGCCATGCGTAAAGAAGAAGAGAACCGCCCACGGTGATGACCAAAAGCACAAGGATAAACACGCCTCGGGTTGGGTCACTTGCAAAGGAATGAACAGATGTAAGGACACCCGAACGCACCAAGAATGTTCCCAACAACGACATGGCAAATGTCAGAATGGCCAACAAAATCGTCCAGGTCTTTAACGTTGATCTTTTTTCCACGACGATGGTTGAGTGCAAAAGGGCAGTCCCCAAAAGCCATGGCAGGAAGCTGGCATTTTCCACAGGATCCCAAAACCACCATCCACCCCAGCCAAGTTCGTAATACGCCCACCAGCTTCCCAAGGCGATACCAATGGTGAGAGAAATCCAGGCCACCAAAGTCCATGGACGAACCCAACGGGCCCAAGCAGGATCCACATGCCCCTCAATCAAGGCCGCAATGGAGAATGAAAAGGCAACGGAAAAACCGACATAACCCAAATACAAAAATGGGGGATGAAGGGCGAGTCCGGGATCTTGCAATAATGGGTTTAAATCTTGGCCATCAATGGGCGCTGGAATAAGACGTGTAAAAGGGTTTGAAGTTCCCAGCATGTAAATCAAAAAGGCCACCGTAATCATGCCCTGAACCGCAATGACACGCGCCTGAAAACTAGGCGGGATTCGTCCACCAAACACGGAAACCAAAGCACCAAAAAGGGTTAGGATAAGCACCCACAAAAGCATTGAGCCTTCGTGGTTACCCCATACCCCAGAAATCTTGTAAATCATTGGCTTGAGTGAATGAGAATTCTCAGCAACCAGCTTCACGGAAAAGTCAGAATTTACAAACAATTGCGTGAGGCAAGCGAACGAAAGCGCAACCATCAAAAAAGCCATGCCCGCCGAAGGTTTTGAAATGGCCGTCAAACGACTGCTTTGCGTGGCAGCGCCCCATAATGGAATGGTTGATTGGACGATGGATACCCAAAGTGCGAGAACAAGGGCAAAGTGACCAATTTCAGCAATCACTGATTTTGACCTTTCCATTGACCGGTATCTTTTAAGGCGTCGGCCACCTCTTTGGGCATGTAATTTTCATCATGCTTTGCGAGAACTTCATCAGCAGTCAAGATGCCGTTGGCCAAATAACCCTCGACAACAACACCCTGCCCCTCGCGAAACAAATCTGGCAGGATACCCGCAAATTGCGTTGTCACATTCTGGCTGGTGTCTGTGATCACAAACTGGACCTTCTCGCCACCCAATTGCTTTACTGACCCCTCGGCAACAAGCCCACCAATACGCAAACGCTGATCCGGGGCAATCGTGCTTGCCTGTAATTCTGCAGGTGTCACGAAAAAAACAAGACTTTCTTCCACAGCAGAAAGTATAAGGGCAGAGGTGGCAACAAGGACAGTGCCAACCAAACCAATCATCGCAATACGTTTTTGTTTTCTGGTCATAAAAAATACATATAAATTTCGTGGGTTTGGGACAAGAGACAACGGGTCGCGCATGGGGTATTCTGCAGCGCACAAATCATTTCGCTTTTGCAGCATTTTATGCTAACACTAGTAATGTCTTTTTCGTTGAAGGATCGCATCATGTTTCCATTCGTACCTGTTGTTGCAGTCCGGGGTGACGGCATTACCTGCTATTTTTCTTTCTTGGGACAGCCAATTACGGGCTGGACATGGAAGCGTTCGCAACCAACGCAAATTCGTTTTGGTGTGGGGCATGGCAAACAATCCGTGGAGAACACGAAGGTTGTAGCCAAAAAAACCGCCAAAGCTCAAACGACGGCGGCAAAAAACTCCGTGCAACAGAATCCTCTCGAAGTGGCAGAAGCTGCATCAGCCTTGCCTCTCACCATGATCTCCGGCCTTGGTCCAAAATTGGAACATCGTTTAAATGAGCAAGGGATCACAACACTCGATCAGATTGCATCGTGGAACATTTCTGACATTGAGGCGATTGAGGAAAAGATGGGCAATCTTCAAAACCGCATCCGCCGCGATGATTGGGTTGGCCAGGCAAAGGAATTGTTGGGCAAATAAGGTTTATCTAGAAACCTCATGCTTTCGGATATCCTCTTCCACACGTCGTATCATGGCGGAGAATCCATTGGCGCGCTGGGCCGACAAATGTGTCTCAAGCCCAAGCGCACCGAAAGCAATTTTTATTTTTTCCTCATCAATATTGCTGAGCTCTTGGTCGGCCAAAAAAGAAAGCAACATATGGGTGAGGCCCTTGACGATGAGGGCGTCGGAATCCGCCAACCAATGGGGCTTTCCCTGTTCAAATTGCGGAACAAGCCAAACTTGGGACGCGCAACCTCTGACTTTAAATTCTTCCCGTTTGAACTCCTCGGGTAATGGCGAAAGCATTTGACCCAATTCCATGATGTAGCCATAACGATCTTCCCAAGTACCAAGCAGATCTAAGGTTTCGCGGATTTCCTCAAACAGTACATATGCTCGATGGGTCATGGGTAATCCTAAAAGTTATGCTTCATGTTATGCCCAAATCTTGGCCGCAAGTGATAGCGGCAACAGAAAAGTTGCGTGAAAAGAGATATTCCGGAAGGCCCCCTTTGCCAGCAAGCGGCGTTTTCTGTCATAGCCCCGTCATTGATGTCCAGTGAGAAAACGATAAAGATCAATCATGAGCATTACCCAATTTCCTGCCAAACAACGGGACATGAATTTGCCTGAACAAGTGCGTGCAAGACGCACCTTTGCCATCATCTCCCACCCAGATGCAGGAAAAACCACACTTACCGAAAAACTTTTGATGTTTGGCGGTGCCATCCAACAAGCTGGCGAAGTACGTGCCCGCGGTGAGCGCCGCCGCGCACGCTCCGACTGGATGAAAATCGAACAAGATCGTGGGATCTCAGTAACAGCGTCGGCCATGGCGTTTCATCATGATGGTTGCACCATCAACCTTCTCGACACGCCAGGCCATGAAGACTTTTCTGAAGATACCTACAGAACGCTTACCGCTGTTGATTCAGCCGTGATGGTCATTGATGCGGCAAAAGGTATTGAGGCGCAGACATTAAAACTTTTTGAGGTCTGTCGGCTGAGGGATATCCCCATCATCACCTTTGTTAACAAAATGGACAGAGAAGCCAGGGATGTTTTTGAAATTATTGATGAAATACAAGAGCGTTTGGCATTAGATGTGGCTCCGGCCACCTGGCCTGTTGGCGGTGGTCAGCGCTTTGCCGGCGCTGTTGATATGTTTTCAGGAAGCTTTGCGCCCATGGATAGGGAAGCAAGGGAACGCCGACTTGTTATGAAAAGGCTGGAAGGGCTTCATTCCGCCGAGGCACGTGCACTTGTTCCTGCTGACATCATTGAGGAAACCGAAGAACAACTGGAAATGGCACGGGAATTGCTACCCCAACTCGATGTGGACAGCTATCTTGAAGGGCATATGACACCAATCTTTTTTGGCTCAGCCCTCATGTCTTTTGGGGTAGAAGATCTCCTTAATGCTTTGGTGCGCCTTGCCCCAGAACCTCGCCCCTTTAAGACCCACGAACGTCCCATCATTGCAAGCGAGCAAAAAGTTGCTGGTGTTGTGTTCAAAATTCAAGCCAACATGGACCCTAAACATCGGGACCGCATTGCCTTTGTCCGCCTGACCTCCGGCCATTTCAAACGTGGGATGAAGCTGCATCATGTGCGTTCAGGAAAACCCATCACCGTGTCGGCCCCCATGCTTTTTCTCGCCGAAGACCGCACAACGGCCGACGAAGCCCATGCCGGGGACATTATCGGCATTCCAAACCACGGAACCTTGCGTATTGGCGATATGCTCACGGAGGGAGAAAAACTGCATGCGGCAGATATTCCATCATTTGCACCAGAAATCATGCAGGTTGCCCGGGTAGACGATCCCATGCGTGCAAAGCATATGGGCCGCGCATTGCAGCAATTTGCCGAGGAAGGCGCTGCCAGTGTGTTTCGCATGGAATTGGGGGGCAATTATATTGTTGGGGTTGTTGGCATGCTGCAATTTGACGTGCTTCGCGACCGCCTGGAGCGGGAATATCATATCCCTGTTCGCTTCGAGGCAGCATCTCAAAGCTTGGCGCGTTGGGTGGAGCATGATGATGAGGAAATGTTTTCTCAATTTCGCTCAAAATACAGATCGGGCATTGCCTCTGATCATAATGACGAGCCTGTATTTCTTGCCAAATCACCTTGGGAATTGGGGAAAGCCGCGCAAGATTGGCCCGGCCTCATCTTCCGAAAAACCAAGGAGCAAACGGTTTTTAGCTGATGCCTAGCCCACCAATCATATCTCTGGCCCAGGTTGGTTTGGTGCGGGGCACAGGCCCCCTTTTCACCAATGTTGATCTCCATATCTACCCACGCGACCGCATTGCAATTGTGGGGCCCAATGGCGCTGGGAAATCAAGCCTCATGTCCTGCATTGCTTCATCAATTCCGCCAGATCAAGGAACATATTTTTTGAAGCCAGGCACCCGAATTGGCATGTTGGACCAGGATACGCTCGCACCAGGTCCGGACAAGCTTCGTGACCGGTTATCTCAGGGCATGGATGATATTGAATTTGGTTGCCTCGATGCCAACTTCACAAATTTGGGACTCACAGGCGATGAAATCGTGGCCGATTGTTCAGGCGGGCAAATTCGCCGTGCACAATTGGCACGATGCCTATCCCTGGATGTTGATCTTTTGATGCTTGATGAACCAACCAACCACCTCGACCTTGCGGTTATTGGTTGGCTTGAGGAACATCTTACCTCCAGAAGAGAAGCAATATTGTTGATTTCCCATGACCGTGCTTTTTTGGAAAAACTATCGAAACGCCTATTCTGGGTCGATCGTGGCACAATACGCGTTCGCGAAGCCGGTTATGAAGATTTTGATGACATCAGGGCTGAGCAATTTCGTCTGGAAGAAGAAGAAGCCCGCTTGCGAAAACGTAAACTTAAAGCAGAAGAGGATTGGATGCGCTATGGCGTGACGGCGCGCCGGAAACGTAATGTGCGCCGGGCAGACGCCTATCAGGATTTAAAAAGCGAAGTTCGCCAAGACCGCCGCATCGACTTGCTGCCCGACATGGTTGTGGGAGGGGACGCCCAAACTGGCCAGAAGGTCTGCAGTTTTTATCATGCAGGATTTTCTTTCAACGAGCATGTGATTGTCGCGCCCATGGATCTTGATATCAAAAGGGGCGAGCGTCTTGCTTTGGTGGGGCCCAATGGGGTCGGAAAAACAACCTTGCTCAAACTCATCACCGGGGATCTAAAACCCCATAGTGGCAAGGTGAAACTTGGCGCTAATGTGACCCCAGTGTTGGTGGACCAAATGCGTGAGGGCCTAAGATTAGACCATACCGTCCAAGATAATGTGACAGGCGGTGCAGAATTCTTGGATGTTGCTGGAGAAAGACTTCATTATCAACGTTATTTATCAGGATTTGGGCTTGCTCCCAACCGGCATCATCTCAAGGTGGGCGCCTTATCGGGCGGCGAGAGAGCTCGTGTTCTGTTGGCCAAACGCCTGCTGAACCCATCGGGTTTTCTTCTCCTTGATGAACCAACAAATGATTTGGATATCGACACCATCGAGCGGTTGGAAGATATGATCGAAAAACTTGGCCTTACCATGGTGTTTGTCAGCCATGACCGGCGTTTCGTGGAATCGCTTGCGACCGGATTGTTGGTGTTTAAAGGCGCTGGAATTTGGCAAAGGGAAGCAGGAAATGACATGGCACGTCATTTTCAAACACACGAGCAAGAAAAATCTACCCCCCCAAATGCCAAGAAATCCAAGCCCGCCGAGCCCAAAAAGAAACCATCACAGGCCAAGATGTCCTATAAAGACAAACGAGAATTGGACCTTTTGCCCGAACTCATCAGCAAACTTGAAACTCAGATCCAATATCTTGAGCAGAAACTGGCGGATCCCGATTTGTTTGTTAGGGACCCCACCACATTCAACGCATCATCGCTAAAACTTGAGCATGCCCAAAAGGAATTACAAAGTAAGGAAGAACGTTGGCTTGAGCTGGAGGCTGTTCGCGAAGAATTGGAGGAAGCAAATTGAAACTACTTATTGATGCCAACAGGACCAACCACGCCCCATGGATTGAACAGGCCGAAAAACTCTGGGATTTGGGTCCCGTTGCCTTGGTGACAGATGGTACCGAACCCACGGACTATCTTCTGTTGGTGGATGGGGCAAAGACCAACCACCGCCAGCGCGAGGTTCAAAGGGCTGTTATGAGTTGCTGGGCTGGAGCCGATGGCATTTTAGCAAGTGGCCATTTGCCAGATAGCGTGCCTATTATCAGGGCCATGGATGATGGCATGGCCCTTGGCATGCGGGATTATGTTGTGGGTGCATTCTTGCATCATGTGGGGCGATTTAACAGCCACAAGAAACATATGCAGAACGCAAGCTGGCAACCCCAACAACCCCAATTGGCCCATGGAATGAAAATCGCAATTTTGGGCTATGGACGCTTGGGTAAGTTTGTGGGCGATACACTTCAAGCATTGGGTTGCAACATTCATGGCGTGGTGCGCAAAACCAAACCAAACCATGAGTCATCTGCCGTTATACATGAATTTACCAATTGGCAGGGCGCCTTGGAAGGTGCCGGAGCGCTCATCAATTTGCTCCCTTCAACAGCGCAAACCGAACAATTGGTTGCATCTGACATGCTCAATCATTTGGCGGATGGTGCGGTCTTTATTAATGCTGGGCGGGGTGCAACCCTCCGCGAAGATTCATTAATTCCATGGCTGGAAAAACACCCCGAAAATGAAGCTATTTTGGACGTGTTTACCACCGAACCACTTCCAAAGGACCATCCTTTCTGGCAGCACCCGAATATTCTGGTCACACCCCATGTGGCCAGTTGTTCACGGCCCGAATGGACACTGCCAGAACTATTCTCTCGTGCAAGACAACATGCAGGAGGTTGTCACATTGCTGGCATTGTGCGACGCGAACAAGGTTATTGATGAAAATCATAATTTAAACACTATTTCATGCAACGCATCGTGCTTGGAAGAAATTGAACGTAAAGGCCAACATGTTACGCGCTGTGCTTAAAGGCCTTGTGGCCATTATTATACTTGCTGCTGGCATTGGTGTATTCAAACTATTTGTTGCAACTAAAGCCGTGACAGAACCGAAACCAGCATCCGAGAGAAGCTGGAATGTTGCTTCCGTGCGCCTACAGGCAACAGATACCAGACCATCAATTCTCTCTTTTGGCATCGTGCAATCCAGCAACATGATCGACATACGCCCAAGTTTGAGTGGACGGATCGACGAGGTTGGAAAAACATTTGTCGAAGGCGGCATGATCCAGCAGGGAGATCTGATTGCCAAGTTGGATCGCTTTGACATGGAAAAAAATGTTGAGGATTTGGCAGCTAAGGCAAAAGAAACAGATGCACAGATCGCAGAAACGAGGG
Source organism: Alphaproteobacteria bacterium UBA7371 (assembly GCA_002469865.1). Lineage (GTDB taxonomy): Bacteria > Pseudomonadota > Alphaproteobacteria > UBA8317 > UBA8317 > UBA8317. Next base: position 12,978 of record DKOD01000173.1, read on the forward strand.
CTGAACTTAAAGGTGAACGCAACCAAATTGCAGCCTTGGAAGAAGAAACAGAACTGGTTCGGCGTGATTATGAACGCACCTTGGCATTATCAAAACGTGGGACATCATCAACCGCAAACATCGAGCGGGCTGAAATAGAGCT
>DKOD01000052.1 GCA_002469865.1 Alphaproteobacteria bacterium UBA7371
AATCGCGAACATTGCGGTAGGCTTGAAGTCTCTGTTCCCGAGACCCTTCATGCAAGGTGGGGTCTAAGGTGGGCCAGTATTCCACCTCAAGACCAACAAAATGCGTGAGATCAAGGGCGCGGTGATGGGCTTCCGGGGTGAGTGTGATGACAAGGTCGAATTGATCAACCTCCAAATCGTCAAAGTTCTTTGGCTTATGCTGGCTTAGGTCAACACCCAATTCATCCATCACCTCCAAAAGCAATGGATCGGCTTGCCCAACATGAACCCCACAGGAATCCAAAAACACATGTGACCGGTATAAGAGCCGCGCCAAGCCATACAACATGGGCGAGCGCACGGCATTCATGTTGCAACAAAACAGCATGGCCGCGGGCAGCTCCTCACCCTTAGGGCCATGCATCTGGATCAGGCCTTCATATGAAGGGAACAAATCAGGGTAAAAAGCCTGCGGGCTGTGGCCTGATCCAACTCAATTTTGCCTTGAAGACGTTCACGAAGCAAATCTGAACCTTCATTATGCATGCCCCGACGGCCCATATCGATTGCCTCAATCTGCTGTGGGGGGGCATGCCGAATAGCCTCATAATAACTCTCACATAACATGAAATAATCACGAATAATGGATTTAAATGGCGCCATGGAGAGGATCAATTCATAGGATTTTTCGGCTGGATCCATGTGATGCCTGATGCGCATGACCAAACGGCGATCTCTGGTGGATAATTGTAAGCAGTAAGGACCTTGATCGGTGTCTTGGATCCGAAAATAATTTTGCTCCACAAGATCAAAAATGGCGACCCGCCGCTCATGGTCAACTTCCTGAGAGATAAAACCAATGGATTCCTCATCCAACTCAATGCTGACAAGATGATGGTTGTTATCTTGCTCTTGGTTGCTAACCTCAGTCAGAATCCCCTCCATCCAACCTCATACGTACCGATAAGGCATGGGCGGATAAGCCCTCCGCATCGGCAAGGGTGGCAGCCACAGGCCCCAAATGGCCGAGGGACTGCGGCGTGCAGGTTAGCACGGTGCTGCGCTTGAGAAAATCAAACACAGAAAGACCGGAGGAAAATCTTGCTGACCCCGATGTTGGAAGCACATGGTTGGGGCCGCCAACATAATCGCCAACAGCTTCAGGTGTGTGGTTGCCCATAAAGATGGCCCCTGCATGGCGAACTTGCGCAGAAATTTCCTCTGGCATGGAAATTGCCAATTCGAGATGCTCAGGGGCAATCATATTGATGATGTTGGCAAATTCATTTCTTGGCGCGACCAGAAGACCTCCGTTATTTTCCCAACTTTTACCGGCTATCCCTGCACGTGGTAGGGTTTCCAGATGTTGCCTCACCGCTTGTTCAACGCGGTCAGCATAGGCGGCATCATCGGTGAGCAAAATGGATTGGGCATCGGCATCATGTTCAGCCTGGGCCAGGAGGTCCATGGCGGCGATTGCAGGATCAAGACCTTGATCGGCCACCACCAACACCTCTGAAGGACCGGCAACCATGTCAATGCCCACCTGACCAAAAAGCTGGCGCTTGGCTTCTGCCACATAAGCATTACCGGGACCGACAATAACATCCACCGGTGCGATGGAATCTGTGCCCAATGCCAGCGCAGCAACGGCCTGGGCGCCTCCCACACAATAAATCTCCCCAACGCCTGCCACATGGGCTGCAGCAATCACGGCATCATTACGCTGGCCATTGGGCGTTGGAACCACCATGGCCAGACGACCAACACCGGCAGTGATGGCGGGAATGGCATTCATCAATACCGAACTTGGGTAGCTTGCTTGTCCTCCAGGGACATAAAGACCAGCGGCATCAACCGGGACCCATCTGAGGGCGTAATGCCCGCCTGCCCCATCTTGTGAAGAAATATTCTTGGGCATTTGCAGCATATGAAAACGACGAATGCGTTCGGCAGCAAATTCGAGTGCTTCAATTAATGCAGTCGGCGTATTTCTGAGGCTTTCCTGGATTTGATCACGGTCCAAACGCATGGATTGGCAAGTCAGGTCATGACCATCCAATTGGGCCGTCAAGGAAATAAGTGCATCATCACCTTGCGCACGCACCTGTTCAATGATTTGGGCCACCCGCTCCGCCACCATGGGCGAACGCTCGGCCTTTCGGCCGACCAATTCCCTTAATTGAGCAAAAAAATCTTCTGTTCCATGGACCAAATATTTGGGCATGCCAATTCCCTACCAGCAATTACATATGGGCTTTCTAGGTCGAGGCCTCATGGCTGGGCAAGGCCTTGGCCAACCATGGCTGGTCATGATCAGACAATTGCAGCCTTAATGCGGCAATGGACACACACAAATCACCACCGCCTGCAAAACGGCACCACAACTCTCTATCATCATCACCAAGTTCCATGGCCAAAAGCACCCCATAGCCATGCTTTTCAAAACCACGGCCCCTAACACGTTCAACATCAAACACTCGTAAGAGAAAATTCTGCCTCATCGGGTGCTTATGGGAGCGGTCCAGCCTAGAACCACTAACCACAAGTTGGCGGCTTTTGGGCAAATGGCGGATATCCGACAACCTGATGATGGAATCCTGCAAAAGGGCTGCCACCACCAGCGCATTTTCCGTATCAACCGCATAGATGCGACGGGCCATTAATCCTCCGAAAAACGTTCAATCAGGGCACCGCAAGGACGTAGTTTTTTTTCAACGGCTTCATAACCACGATCCAGGTGGTAAACGCGCCGCACGATTGTTGTTCCACGGGCAGCCAAACCTGCCATGACCAAAGAAACAGATGCCCGCAAATCAGTGGCCATTACCGGTGCGCCCTTGAGATGTTCTACGCCACGAACCCGAGCATTGGAACCCTTCAAGGTAATATCTGCCCCCATCCGCAACAATTCCGGAACATGCATAAAACGGTTTTCAAAAATATTTTCCGTTAACAAAGCATCACCTTCCACCTGGGTTAGCACTGCCATGATTTGGGCCTGCAAATCTGTTGGAAAACCAGGATGGGGCTGGGTGTCCACATCCACCGGTTTCACCACATCTCGGCTCGCATCAACCAAGACGCCTTGTGACGTCGCCTCAAGATGAACATTCATATGCTCCAATTTGTCCATGAGCGCCGACAAATGCTCAGCACGCGCATGTTCCACCATAAGCTTGCCCCTTGTGCCCACGGCAGCCAGCATAAAGGTTCCCGCTTCGATCCGGTCAGGAATCACGTCATGGATGGCACCACCTAATTGCCCAACGCCCTCAATGGTGATCTCGTCACCACCGTCACCCTGGATCAATGCACCCATGGCACGCAGACATGACGCAAGATCCACAATTTCTGGCTCACGCGCAGCATTGCTTATGATTGTTGTTCCTTTGGCCAAACTTGCCGCCATCAGCGCATTTTCAGTGCCACCCACCGACACGGTTGAAAACCGAATGCGGCCACCCTGAAGCCCATCGGGTGCACTGGCCTCGACATAACCATCTTTCAATTCAATTTGGGCCCCCAAACGCTCCATGGCTTTTAAATGCAGGTCCACGGGTCTTGTC
>DKOD01000038.1:0-155 GCA_002469865.1 Alphaproteobacteria bacterium UBA7371
TCCATGAGTTCCTCTTCCGGACAAATGATGGTGCCGGGCACTTCCGGCGTAAAGGATGAGCGCACACATAATGGCACGTTATGAACATAGGCCATTTCCACCGAACGCGTCTGCAGGACCTTGGCCCCAAGGGATGCCATTTCCAGCATTTCCTC
>DKOD01000038.1:535-3620 GCA_002469865.1 Alphaproteobacteria bacterium UBA7371
ACGCCATCCACATCCGTATAGATGTCACAACGGTCGGCCTTAAGCGCTGCTGCCAAGGCCACTGCAGATGTGTCTGAGCCGCCACGACCCAAGGTGGTGATCCGACCGGTTTCGGCCATGCCCTGAAAGCCTGCCACCACCGCATGTTGGCCCTTGGCAAATCGTTCTTCAATGCCGCTGACATCGATATCCATGATCCTTGCGGCCCCATGCATGTCTGTGGTGCTGATCGGCAATTGCCAGCCAAGCCAGGAGCGTGCAGAAACCCCCAAATCATTGAGCGCCATGGCCAATAGAGCCACGGTTACCTGCTCACCGGTGGACACGATGACATCATATTCGCGTGTGTCATGGACAAGAGAAATTTCCCGTGCCCAGGACACCAATTGGTTGGTGGTTCCTGACATGGCTGACACGACGACGGCCACCTCATGACCTGCCTCAACCTCCCGGGCGACGGTCAGGGCAACATGCTTAATCCGTGGGATATCTGCCACGGATGTGCCGCCGAACTTCATCACGATGCGTGCCATGGGCCTCACCAGTTAACTAGCCAACGGCCGGTGGTGCATGCACCCCTGGCCGTATTGATGATCAAGCCCATGGGGTTAGTGAATTTCTGGGGCTGGGGCAAGAAGCCCCGGCATGCTTGCCTAAACCGATGCCAGGGGTACATTTGCAGGTATCAAAGTCTGGCGCGTTGCCCTCAGGAGATTGTGAACAACCATGCAAAATAAGCGAACCGACCAACGCGAATTGGACCAATTTGCCGATGTGGCTGACCATTGGTGGGACCCGCGTGGGCCCATGAAAATGCTCCACCGGATCAACCCCGAGCGTTTGGCGCATATCCGCACCCAGCTCACGCCTGGAAACCATGATGCCTTGCCCTTTGATGGGTTGCGCATCCTTGATTTGGGTTGCGGGGCCGGGCTTGTGACCTTGCCGCTGGCGCGCCTTGGCGCCGAAGCCACAGGACTCGACCCCACAGAAAAAGCCGTCATGGCAGGAATGAGGGAAGCCGAAAGACAGGGTTTGGAGGTTACCTTTATCCACCAAACATCAGACCAATTGGCCGCCGACGGGGCGCAATTTGACCATGCTGTCTGTTTGGAAATGCTTGAACATGTGCCCGACCCCAGCCTGATCCTCTCGGATCTCTTTGCCCTGCTGAAGCCGGGTGGTAGGGCCGTGCTTTCCACCCTCAACAGGACACCCAAATCTTTTGCCGGGGCCATTGTGGTGGCCGAACATCTGGGGCGCTTTGTGCCCCGGGGCACCCATCAATGGCGCAAATTTATCAAACCCAAAGAATTGGCCAGCATGGCAGAGCAAGCAGGCTTTCAAATAATGGGCCAAACGGGGCTTTCTTTTGATTTTTTGCGCGGTGTGTTTTTTCTAAGCGATGATTTGTCGGTCAATTACTTCATGACCGTGGAGAAGCCCGCCTAAGCAGGCATATTAGGCCCATAGGCCACAAAAGATGGGTTCAAAATATCATCCTTGCCATAGTTCATGGGCTGCCCATCAAGCCTGACCACATGACCACCGGCACCGTCCAACACCGCCTCGGCAGCCGCGGTGTCCCATTCACATGTTGGCGCCATGCGCGGGTAGATATCCGCTTCCCCCAGGGCAAGCTTCAAAAATTTAAGCGAACTTCCTGCCTGAATTAAGGTCACTTCTTCATCCAAATGCGCGATAAAGGATCTTGTGGCCTCATTGAGATGGCTTTTGCTGGCCAGCACCCTGATGCGGCCATCTGGTTTTGGCTGCGTGGTGAGCGGGTGCCCAGCACCATTCTCCACAACATGGGCACCAAGGCCGGGGCCACCCCAATAAATGGCGCCAGTCACCGGCACCCCCACAAAGCCTAAGCTTGGCCTGCCATCTTCAATAAGTGCCAGATTGGTGGTGAATTCCCCATTGCGCTGGAGGAACTCCTTGGTCCCATCCAGCGGGTCAATCAACCAAAAAACATCATGCTGTTTGGGAATGATGAGGGACGCGGGATCTTCCTCACTCACCACCTTTATCTGTTCAGTGAGCCGAGACAGACCCGCCACCAACAGGTGGTGGGCCGCAAGATCAGCCTTGGTGACGGGGCTGGCATCATCTTTGATGGAAAGGCCCACATCATCTTGCTGATAAACGCCCATGATCATTTGGCCCGCTTCAGCCATCAGCGCAATCAGGCTGTTGCGCATGTGGGTGTTTGCGCAAAGAGAAGCGGCAACATCCATCAAAATTAATGACCGGTTTTGCTGGGGTCAGGGGCCAAGGGAATCACGCAAATCCCCTCCTCGCCAAGCTCACGCATGTCCCCAAAGCTGGCTTCGCCCACAATAGCGCGTTCTTCCACCTCACCATAATGGATCTTACGCGCCTCTTCAGCAAATTGTGGGCCCACATGTTCGGCTTGAGAAGCGACTTTTTTGGACCATTCGCGCCAGGATTGCATGATTGCTTCCCGAGCCACCTCCTGCCGCGCCCGGTCCGGGGAGGCAATCATGGGCGTCATCAAGGCCTTGTCCACCGCAACGGACCCGCAAGCGGCACAAGCCACGAGGCCCTCGGTCCGCTGCTCATCATAAGCATCGGAGGAGGAGAACCAAGCTTCAAACTCATGGCCTTCATCACAGGCTAGGGTAAATTTGATCATGTTATCTATCTGGGGATCGGGGTTCAGGTAAGTCAAGATCAGGGGAATTAATCAAAGGGGCGGGCAAGACGCAATGTCGGCACCTTTTGTCGGGCCCCATGGACCTCATTCATGTCGAGCTCGGCGACAGCCAGGCCCTCTTTCTCCCCCATGTCCAAAAGCACATCCCCCCAGGGCCCCACCACCATGGAATGGCCCCAGGTCGCACGGCCATCTTCGTGGCTTCCAGTTTGACCACAGGCAACAACATAACAACCATGTTCAATGGCGCGTGCCCGAAGCATGGTTTCCCAATGGGCCTTGCCCGTGGGGCGGGTGAAAGCAGCCGGCACCATGAAGACATGGGCGCCCCGACGGGCAAGGCCGTGGTACAAATGCGAAAAACGCATGTCAAAACAGATGGTCAAGCCAAAACGAAAACCA
>DKOD01000120.1 GCA_002469865.1 Alphaproteobacteria bacterium UBA7371
ATATCTGCCCAAAATTGCCTCTGGTGCATTGCGTCTTCAAGCTTTTGGGGTCACCGAGCCCACCAGCGGCACAGACACAACCGCGCTGAGAACCACGGCTGTTCGTGAGGGCGATGAATATGTGGTCAACGGTCAGAAGATTTGGACCTCCAGGGCGGCTCAGTCAGATCTTATGGTGCTTCTGTGTCGGACAACACCCAAAGATCAGATTACCAAAAAAACCGAAGGTCTCTCCGTTTTGCTCGTGGACATGCGCAATGCAAGCGACCAAGAATTGTCCATTCGACCCATCAGAACCATGATGAACCACTCCACCACCGAGGTGTTCTTTGATAATCTGCGTGTGCCTGCCCAAAATCTTATCGGAGAAGAGGGCAAAGGGTTCCGTTATATTTTGTCTGGCATGAATGCAGAGCGCATATTGATTGCGGCAGAATGTATTGGTGATGCCAAATGGTTCATCAACACAGCCACCAATTATGCCAAAGAACGTTCTGTGTTTGGGCGTCCAATTGGCCAAAACCAGGGGATTCAATTTCCCATAGCCAAGGCCTATGCGCAGATGCGGGCGGCTGAACTTATGCTCCATGAGGCCATCAGGCTCTATGAGGCAGGTGAAAATCCTGGTGAAGAGGCCAATCTTGTTAAAATGCTGGCGGCAGATGCTTCGTGGGCAGCGGCCGAAGCATGTCTGCAAACCCATGGCGGCTTTGGTTTTGCAGAAGAATATGACGTTGAACGGAAGTTCCGGGAGACGAGGCTTTATCAAGTGGCACCAATATCGACCAACCTCATCCTGAGCTATTTGTCAGAGCATGTTTTGGGTCTGCCGCGTTCCTATTAAAGGCGCTGTTTGGTGGCTAAGATCTCATGGGCGATCATCAAATCAAGATGCGCCCCCCCACCATTTTTGAAGATGGTGATGTCCTGATGGTCCCGGTGAATGGCTCTTTGTGCCAAATCATACAGATCAGCTTCTATATCGTCTTTGGTGATGATGTTGTTGGCGATGGGGATCATAAGCTCCCCAATATGACCAATGGTGGTGTCCTTGGAATCCACAAACAAACGCCCTTTTTTGATCAATTGGTCGTCGGCCTCACGCATGTCTGATTTGAACGCGCCGATAAGATCTAGGTGGGTTCCAGGCATTACATCGGCGGCAGTGATTACTGGGGTGAGGCTGGTGGTTGCGGTGCAAATGATGTCAGCATTTACCGACGTAATGTGTTTATGTTCGGCTGGGACCGCGTTTATCCCTGCATGCTGAAGATGGGATGCCAGTTTGGCTGCGTGATGACCATTTCTGCTGCATATGCTGATTTGCTCAAGATCAGGAAACCCCGCCATGTAAGCTTCAGCCACGGCATGGGCAACCTTACCGCTGCCGATGATCAACAGATGCCTGCTATCCTTTCGCGCCAAATAAAGTGCGCCAAGTAAAGAATCCGCAGCGGTTTTCCATTTGGTCACCAATTCACTCTCAACCATGGCGATGGGTTGACCCGTTTTGTCATCAAAAAGGGTCATTGCACCCTGCACCGTGGGTAGGCCCTGTTCATGGTTTTTGGGGTAGATGGTCACCGATTTGACGCCAAGACCAAGATTATCAATCCAGGCGGCACGGGAAAGCAAGGTATCATCATCACGGCGAACAAATTGGTCAGAAATTTCCGCCTTTTTCTTAAGATGCCCCTTTTTCAGGGCCTCCACCATGGCCATCCAATTGAGATGCGGGTCCATTTCTTTGCTGGTGATGAATTCCATGCTTGCCCAACCTGTCCAAAATGCGAAAAGAGGTTGCATGATGAGAGTTCCTTCGCCTGGAGACAAGGTGGGTACAAGTTTCCCCAAGGCTTGGTGGTCGCAAATTTTTCGTGAGGATAAGATGCTGCAATTTGAATCCCTCGGTTCTCAGGAGCCAGACTATTTGGCTGTTCTTATTCATGGTTATGGTGCTGATGGTCACGATTTGATTGGCTTGGCGAACCCCCTGGCACCCTATCTGCCTAAGGGATTGTTTCTGTCTCCCCATGCACCCCATCCTGTTGCGGGAATGGGGCCTGGCAGGGAATGGTTTCCCTTGCAAAGCTTGCAGCCGCGGGAGTTCAATGAAGGCGTGGTAAAGGCAGCGCCCCAATTGACCGCATTTTTGGGTCAGCAATTGGAATCTTTCGACCTTTCCTGGGACAAACTTCTTCTTATTGGCTTCTCCCAGGGCACGATGATGTCTCTGGAAGTTGGTTTGCGTCTACCCAAAGCCCCCTTGGGCATCATTGGTTTTTCTGGGGCATTGCCAGGGCCAGACCGTTTGGCCGATGAAATTTCCTGCAAACCACCCGTTTTGCTTGTTCATGGTGACGCAGATCCTGTGGTGCCGGTTGATGCAAGCCAGCGGGCACATCGGTTGTTGCAGGAAGTTGGCGTGAACAGCAGTTTGCATATCAGCCCCAACTGCCCCCATTCAATTGCGCCAGATGGATTGGCCCAGGCAGCCTCTTTTATTCAAAAACATATTTAACCTGTTGCTGTGCGCGTTTGGGCCTCGCTTTTTGCATGCAGAGCATCCAATAATTGTTCATGTGGGTGATTAGAACAAAATTGCAGGCGATCCCGGATGTTTGGAAAGGCATGATATTCATGACCCTTTCGGGCCTTGGATTTGTCAGCATGCATTCCATTGTGAAAACCCTTGGCCCCACGTTACCAGCTTTTGAAATTGCATTCTTTCGG
>DKOD01000034.1 GCA_002469865.1 Alphaproteobacteria bacterium UBA7371
GGCCATGTGGCACTTGGCGCCAAATGGTTTGGGCGACTATGCAAGCAAGACGGCTGTGATCCAGAGGAGGAATTCCGGGAGATCATCCAAGAAAGGTTTCGTGGCAAACTTAAATTACCATTCAACCATGAGGCGCGCGAAAGGGCTGGGTTTCCTGCCCGATTTTACGATCATGAATTGCTGCTGTCCTCGTCTTGACCGACTGAAGCGGCGAGACTTGCGGCAAGAAACTCATCAATTTTGCCGTCCAAAACATCCCCCGGCGATGTGCTTTCCACCTGGGTCCGAAGATCCTTCACCAATTGGTAAGGCTGGAGAACATAGGACCTAATTTGGTGGCCCCAACCAATTTCTGTTTTGCTGCTTTCCGTGGCCTGTGCCTTTGCCTCACGTTCAGCAAGTTCTCGCTCATAAAGACGCGCCCGAAGCATGCTCCATGCACTCGCCCGGTTCTTGTGCTGGGAACGCTCGGACTGACATTGGACAACAATACCCGTTGGAATATGGGTAATGCGCACAGCAGAATCTGTGGTGTTCACATGCTGGCCGCCAGCGCCTGACGCACGATAGGTGTCAATACGAACATCCTTCTCTTGCACATCAATATCAATGTTGTCGTCAACAACGGGAAACACCCAAACACTGGAAAAACTCGTATGACGGCGGGCATTGGAATCATATGGGGAAATACGAACCAAACGATGCACCCCTGATTCTGTTTTGAGCCAACCAAAGGCATTTTCTCCCTTGATGCTGATGGTGGCGGATTTGATGCCAGCCTCTTCACCTGCTGTTGTTTCCATGACTTCTGTTTTGTAGCCGTGGGATTCGGCCCAACGCAGATACATGCGCAAAAGCATATTGGCCCAATCCTGGGATTCGGTACCCCCCGCGCCAGCATGGATTTCCAGATAGGTGTCATTGCTGTCTGCCTCACCAGCGAGAAGCGCCTCAAGTTCGAGGGAACGGGCGCGATCGGCGAGCTTTTTTAACGATACAGCAAGATCTTGCATGACTTCATCGTCACCCTCCTCCGCTGACAATTCCGCCAATTCATGCAAATCCAAAAGCTCTGTTTCCATTTGGTTGCAACTACCGATAGCAGCTTCCAACCGGTTACGCTCTTGCATGAATTTTTGAGCTTCGTCGGGCTTGTTCCAAAGATCTGGATCTTCGGACATGGCATTAAGTTCCTCGAGTCTTTCCAGGGCCTGATCCCAGTTAAAGACGCCTCCTCAGCAGTTCCAGCGACTGCTTGATTGCCTGAGAATTAGATTGCATCTCTGCATTCATGACGAATTCCTTTGTCGATGTCAGGCGTGGGTACTAGACGCTCATGAATAGTCAGTAAAGACCACCTGTTCCTGAAAACCTATTGGCGCCATCTTCAACCTGTTCGCCAGTAGCAGTTGGTGCCACACTGGTGTTGGGTCCCTCACCTTCCTTGAAGGCTTCCGACAAGCTACCTCGACCGCTCTTTGCCGCAAGCCCATCTGTTGAGGTTATTTGCTCAAACCTAATGCCTTCAGGCGCCTTGAATTCCTCAGGCTCTTGGCCTTCTGGATAAAGCGATGCAAAAATTTCTTGGACAATCGGCGCTGCAACACCGCCACCCGTGGCCCGGCTGCTTACCTGGGCTGGCACATCATAGCCAACATACGCTGTCACCACATGCTTTGTGGTCATGCCGGTAAACCATAGATCTTTTGCCTCATTGGACGTCCCTGTTTTGCCGGCAATCGGCAAGCCCAAGGCGGCTAATTTTGCACCGGTCCCACGTTGAACCACGCCACGCATGATCCACACAGTTTGGAAAGCTGGAAGGGGATCGAGCAACTGAACGCCGAATGTGCGTCCCATGCAATCGATACAAAGAATATCTGGGTTGTTGACCAAAACCTTACCATCACGCTCAGCCACCATTTCAATGGTTCGTGGCGTTACTGTTCGGCCATATTGTGAGAGCGTTGCAAATGCTGACGCAAGGCGTAATGGGGTTGTTTCAATGGAACCAAGGGCGGCTGAATAATAAAATGGAATATCCTTCGCCAGACCCAAATCTTCGTAAAGGGTGGTCACTTTGCTGATGCCCACGGCCTGGGCCAGACGAACCGTCATCAAATTTCTGGATAATTCCAGGCCTCGGCGGAGGGGCGTGGGGCCATAAAATTTGTTGGAATAATTGGTGGGCGACCAAAAGCCCAAATCTGGACCCTGATCAACCACGATTGGTCCATCCACCACAATACTTACCGGCGAAAAGCCATTGGCAAGGGCTGCTTCATAAACGAATGGCTTGACGGAGGAACCAGGCTGTCGCAATGCCTGAACCGCCCTATTAAATTCGCTGGTGGCGAAAGAAAAACCTCCTTGCAAGGCTTGAACAGCACCTGTGTTGCTGTCCATGACCACAACGGCACCTTGCAGGTTGGGAATCTGGCGAAGGCTATGCTTGCCCTTCTCATCCCGCGACATCAACACAACATCGCCCGTTTTTAATTCAGGAACATTTTCATCTTTTGGGTTGGCCAAAAACTCAAAATCCCGCTTGCCAAACTTTGCCTCCGACCCGTCCTTGAGGTTGAGTGCAGCGATGTTTTTGCCCGATTTGGTGACAAAGAAATAGCCAAAATTCTCAGGCAAATCGATGCCAAGGTCAAAATCTTTTGCTTTTTCTATATCCTCAAAATGTGCCAGGGCACCTTTCCATCCACCCACCTTATCGAAGCGGAACAAGCCATTGAGCAAGGCACGTTCTGTCACCTGCTGAATGCGGGGATCAAAATGGGTTTTGACCTGAAAACCTTGATCATAGATGCCGTCGAAACCGAACAGCTCCACCAACTGTCGGCGCACTTCTTCTGTGTAATAAATTCTTGCCTGAGGCGGCCTATCAAGGCTGTCAGCAACACCAAGATCTTTCCTCAAAGCTACTTCATATGCTGGTCGCGCAATGCGGCCATTATCCAACATTTGTGCCAGCACCCAATTTCGTCGTGCCAATGCACGTTTTGTTTGTCGGTGGGGGTGATAATCATTGGGTGCTTTGGGCATGGCTGCAAGATAGGCAGCCTCATGGACTTCCAACTGATCAAGATCTTTTTTGAAATACACCTTGGCCGCTGCAGCAACACCGTAAGAACCAGCACCAAGGTAAATTTGGTTGAGGTATAATTCGAGAATTTGATCTTTGGTAAATTGTTCTTCAAAGCGCATGGCCAACACAGCTTCTTTTAATTTGCGCTCAATTGTCCTGTCGGAATCCAACAAGAAGTTTTTGATCACCTGCTGGGTGATGGTGGAGGCACCTTGCATGCGCTCTCCGGTGCCCATCGCACGGATGTTGTGAATGAGTGCCCGCAAGATCCCGGCGGGATCCAACCCTGTGTGGGTGTAAAAATTTTTATCCTCGGCGCTCAAAAATGCATCCTGCACCAAAGAAGGGATATCCTCAATTGGCGTGAATTCGCGATATTCGGTATATAATGACGCGATGACTTGGCTGTTTGAATCCAAGATTTCTGTTGGAATTTTGGGGCGATATTGTTCCAGCTGACGGTGATCGGGCAATTCGCCCACATATTGTCCTAAGATGACCGCAGCGCCCAAAGCGCCTGCGATAACGACACCAACCACCAAATCAAAAACGAAGCCGAGAAACATCAAACGACCAATTCCAAATTAATCAACAAGATTTCTGTGCCATACCATGATTGCATCCGCCAGCGCTGTTGATGTCTTTGACCTCCATGCGGGGTCAAAAAGCAAATCCAGATCCCCTGGATGGGACAAAAAACCCAATTCCACAAGAACCGCAGGCATATGATAGGCACGCAACACGGCAAAATTGGCCTTTCGCAATGGTCTTTCTAAAATTTCTCCATGCCCTGCCACAGACATAATCATGGCCGTGGCAAGCTCATCAGAGCCCCTTGCAGCTTGTTGTTGAAGGATCTGCGACACAATGCCAGCATCATCCAAATTTGTGCCAATGGATGAATTTTCCTGTTGTGCAAAATCCTCCGCCAACTTGTCAGAAGCCGAATGCGATAGTGTGTAGACGGACAAACCGCTGGCCGTTGCCCGGCGGGCCATGTTCACATGCAAGGAAATCAGGATGTCACCACCCAATTGCTGGGCAAGATGCACGCGTTCATCAAGCCCCACATAACGATCATCCTTGCGGGTAAAAACATGATCAATGCCGCGATCCCCGAGGGCTTTGCCAAGGGCCTTAGCCATGGTCAAGGTGATGTCTTTTTCTGCGATGAATTGCCCATGTTCCAAAGCAAGGCTTGCACCGGGATCACGCCCACCATGGCCAGCGTCAATAACAACAACAAAATTGTTTTCAGACAAAAAAACAGGCCTCGGCTTTGGCATGACCGAAGCGAGGGCAAATGACTCCAAACAAAGCAACAAGGCCAATATTGAGTGAAGTATAGACAGCCGAGGAATAATCAACGTATCAACAACCTTACTGGGTGTGCAGAAATTGTTCGTTCAAGATCTGCATAATCTCAGTCCCACATACCCCATATTCTTGTGGGGATGCGATTCATTCAAGGACGGTTCCGACCATGTTCAAGCTTCAACGCGCCATCAATTTTAAAGACGGGCAATTCCTGTCGTGGCAGCGTGGCGTTCTGGCCAACCTCCTTGCCAAGCAAGAGAGCCAACATGACAAAATTAATGCTTATAGACGCCTCCCATCGGGAGGAAACCCGAGTTGCTGTCGCCGATGATCAGCATCTTGTAGAATTTGACATCGAAATTGCTGGCCGCCAACAGGTGGCCGGCAATATTTATCTGGCCAAAGTTACCCGTGTGGAACCATCACTGCAGGCTGCTTTTGTGGAGTATGGCGGCCAACGTCATGGCTTCCTCGCCTTCAATGAAATTCATCCGGATTATTACCAGATACCTGTTGCTGACCGCGAAGCGTTGAAAGCAGAGCAGGCAGCGCAAGCTTCCAGGGAAGATGAGCCTGAGGTCAAAGAAACCTCCGATGATGTTGAAGATCTGGGCGGTGAGGATGTTGTGGCACCAAGGCCCCAACAAAAATCCCGCCATTATAAAATTCAAGAAGTCATCAAACGTCGCCAAATCATTCTGGTGCAGGTGGTCAAAGAAGAACGTGGAAATAAGGGTGCTGCCCTTACAACCTACCTCTCCCTGGCCGGGCGCTATTGCGTGCTCATGCCCAACACCGCAAGCGGCGGTGGCATAAGCCGCAAAATCACCAACGCAGCCGACCGCAAACGCCTCAAGACCATTGCCCAGGATTTGGAAGTACCAGAGGGCATGGGGCTTATTATACGCACCGCTGGCGCCCAAAGAACCAAAGCCGAAATCAAACGAGATTTTGAATATTTGCTTCGTGTTTGGAGTAAGGTTCGTGAAGACACGCTGAATGCTGTGGCACCATCTTTGGTGTTTGAAGAGGCAAGCCTGGTGAAAAAGTCCATCCGCGACTTGTTCAGCCGCGATGTTGAGGCTGTTCATGTTCAGGGCGAAGCAGCTTATCGTGAAGCCAAAGATTTCATGAAAATGCTCACGCCTTCTTACGCGCCAAAGGTGAAGCAATATAAAGAACCAACGCCCCTTTTTGCAAAGCATGGGCTTGAACGCCAATTGTCCGATCTCACAAAAGCAGAAGTTAGGCTC
>DKOD01000139.1:0-881 GCA_002469865.1 Alphaproteobacteria bacterium UBA7371
TGGCACATCCATGCGCGCGATCCCAATACCATCATCGCGAACCGCAACACCCACCATGCCTGACCTAGGCGCGGGCTCTTGGGAAATAGAAATATGTACATGGCCCTTTTCGCGGCCATATTTGATGGCATTTTCGATGAGGTTCACGAAAACCTGGATCAATTGGCGCTCATCACCAACCACCATCAATTGTTTGGGCAGGCTCTGCTCTATGCTTATCTGGCTTTGCTCTGCGCGTTTGGCCAATGACGCCACCGTTTCACCCACAATGTCGGATAGGTTAACTGGGGTTTCTGGATGTCGATGCTCCTGCATTTCCACCTGACTAAGCGACAACAAATCAAGAACCAAGCCCTGCATTCGCTGGGCTTGCTCCAACCCCATTTGCAAAAATTTTGCTTGCGTCTCATTTGATTGGTCTGCGACCTCCGCTAGGGTCTCCAGACATCCAATCAATGCCGTAAGCGGTGTCTTTAGCTCGTGGGATGCATTGGCAACAAAATCGCTGCGGAATTGTGCCAATTTATGTGTTTCGGTAAGATCAAAGACAGACACCAGAACATAAAGCGCCTTGTTACGTGTGCGAAAAGGACGAGCTTGGATACGCAATTCACGCTCAACAGGGGTGCTCACCCGATATTCATCACCCAAGGTCACGTCATCCAACACAGCTGATTCTACGACCCTTAGGGCAATGGGGTGACGTACCGCATTGGCAAAGGGAATCCCAGGCAAGGCTGATGGAAATAATTGCCTGGCCGAACCCGACACCATCAAAATATTCAGGTTTTCATCCAACAACAAAATGGCGTTATGGATGCCAGAAAATATCTCCGCAAAATCCGCGATTTGCACATCGGCACGGAACAATTGTTCTGACA
>DKOD01000139.1:1266-5562 GCA_002469865.1 Alphaproteobacteria bacterium UBA7371
AGGCCCGCCAACAGAAAAAAGATAATCCCAACCCATAGGGCCTGCTGGCTTAACACATCCAAATAAGCCAATAAGAGGATGAGTGTCAGGGCGATGAGAAGAATGCGCGACAGACCAAACAGACGAACATTGCCCGACAATATGGCCCTGAGACGACGGCGGATTTTGATATATTTTGATCCGCTGGCGTCAGTCATATCTAACCACCGTGGTAACCGCGTTCACCATGTTGTGTGATGTCCAAACCCTCGAATTCATCTTCTTCATGAACCCGTAATGGCATGACCAACCTGATCACATAAAGAATGCCAAAGCTGAAGATTCCGGTCCATATGATGGTGACCATAACAGCATAGGCCTGCACGCCAACATCACCCAAAATATTGTCCATGGCACCAAAGCCACCCAACACGGGCATGGCCATGACCGGCAGCAACACAGAACCGAGAATGCCGCCGACGCCGTGGACGGCAAAGACATCAAGGCTGTCATCAAGATGCAACCTCATGCGCACCAATTCGACGGCCAAATAACATAGATAACCACCCAAAAACCCAAGGATAATGCCACCCAACGGCCCTATAAAACCCGATGCAGGGGTGACAGTTGCAAGACCTGCAACCATGCCCGTCGCAATACCCACCAGGGATGGTTTGCCAAACTTGACCCATTCAATCACCATCCAAACCAAAGAGGCTGTTGCCGCTGCAAGATGGGTTGCAAGCAAAGCAGATGCTGCATTTCCATTGGCGCCAAGGGCTGAACCACCGTTAAAACCAAACCATCCAACCCAAAGCATTGATGCGCCAATCATGGTAAGGATAGGCGAATGGGGTGGCTGCAATCCATGGGGGAAGTTTCGTCTGGGGCCCAACATCAGGGCGAAGACAAGGGCCGCCATGCCTGCGGTGGCATGCACCACAATACCGCCGGCAAAGTCGCGCACACCCATTTGTGATAAGAAACCACCACCCCAGACCCAATGGGTCACGGGCGCATAGACCAACAACAACCAAAAACCTGAAAACAAAAGCACCGGCAGAAACCGAGCGCGCTCCACAAAAGCCCCCACCACCAAGGCAGGGGTGATGATCGCAAAGGTCATTTGAAAAACCGCAAAGAGATTTTCAGGAATCGTGCCCAATAAGGTTTCAAGGCCAATTCCAGCAAGAAAGGCATGTTCAAAACCGCCCCACCAACCATGGCCAACCTCACCGAACGCAAGGCTATAACCCAAAACAAACCAGACAATGCTGCTAAGGCAAGCTATGGCAAAACAATGCATCAACACAGACAAGACATTACGCGGTTGCACCAGACCAGCATAAAAAAGCGCAAGCCCCGGCAAAGTCATCAACAAAACCAAAGCGGTGGCTGCAGTCACCCAAGCGGTGTCCCCAGTATCAAGGCCGCTAGCAGCAAGAGATGGCGATGCAGCCAACAGCAAGAAAACAAGGCCATGGATCATGGACTTTGCGGTAATCGACATCATGTAAAACTTTCCAAGAACAAAGATTGCGTGAAGTTTGTTATGAGATAAACCAGCCTTCTGGCAATGTAGGTGGCTTTTTGAAGTCAGTCTTTTGGTCAATCAAAAACAAAATAACGGAACCGAAAGACCACAAGCAGAAGCAAAAAACCATAAAGACCAAAGCCAACATAACGCAGCCATGGGGTATATTGGGCCTCTGGCTCAGCGCGTTGCAAGGTTAAAATATTGGGAAACATGGAAAACAACTGAATGCGGTACCCATAATAGCGCAAAATGGCCGATGGCTTGTCGTCATCTTGCACCAAGGATTGCGCCTGGCCTTGAATATCCGCAGAATTCATCTTGAACAAATAAAGCCATGCATCTTCATTGCGGTAGACCCTGGTTGCGCCATTTGAAACATCATCGGCTGCAATAAAATACACGTCTCGGGGCTTTTCTTCACCATTTACCTGTTCATTGACCCTTTTAACCTCTGTGCCCACCACATGAACCAAACGTCCATTGGGCAACATGTAATCCAAAAGCAAAAGGCTTGAGATCAAAAACAAGAACAGCAAAATGCGCTTCACCCAACGAAGTACAATCATGACATCCTCCAACCGGCCATCAGGGGTTCTTATCTTGGGATCGTGACAAAAGTCATCCTTCCCGATGATAGGGATGGTTGGAGAGAATAGATGCCGCTCGAAATAGCTGCTCTGCGAGCATGGCCCGAACCATTTCATGGGGCCATGTCATCCGACCCATCGACAACAGCAAATCCGCTCGGGCCCTCAATGCGTCACCAAAACCCTCCGCCCCACCAATCAAAATTTGTACATGTCCATGACCTTTTTCGGCATGGCCTTGGAGCTTGTCGGCGAATGCCAGCGACGAGAGATCTTTGCCGCGTTCATCAAGGGCAATGACAACACCCGCCCCCTCACATTGCGACATAAGCCAAGCACGCTCTTTCATGACATTGGCTGGACGGATATCACGGGCCTCAAATTGAAGCGGACGCCAGCCCAGGTTCCGCGCCTGGGCATCAAAACGTCCCCGATATTCGTCAAAAAGGTTATTGATGCCATCACGACCCTGCCGGCCGATGGCACTGATCTTTATTTCCATAACCCAAAAAGCAGCCGACCGGTTTACCCGGCTGCGGCAACCTCTTCAGGAATATTGTCCCAAAGCTTCTCCAAATTGTAAAAGCTGCGGATCTCAGGCTTAAAGATATGGACCAACACATCGCCAGCATCGATCAAGGCCCATTCGCCGCTTTTTTCTCCCTCAGCCCGCACTGATTTCATGCCCTCTTTTTTGAGGTTCTCAATCAAATGTTGTGCCAAGGAGCTGAGGTGGCGTTCAGACCTGCCAGACGCAATCACCATGTAATCAGCAATGGACGTTTTCCCGCGCAGATCAATGATCACCAAGTCTTCAGCCTTATCGTCCTCAAGTGACGCAACGGTAAGATCACGCAGGGCATCGGGTTCCATACGAAACATTGTTTCAGGGCTGGTATGGGCAGCCGCAAGTTGCAGGGTCAGCTTTTGCTCCTCTCTATATGGTCACCAAACCAAGTGACCGGTGATGATTCGCGAACCATTCCGCATTCACTAGGTTTGTCTAAAAGTATAACAGCTTTTTGACAGTCCATAAAAAAAACCATTGCGTGCATCATGGTGTGTCAATTTTTTTCATTTCCGGCCAGCGATGACCGTGGCCTTCGGCCATTTTTCTGATCGAGGTGGATGAGACTGGATTAAGCATGGTTCTCAGATACACCCAGGCCGGCGCCGGCATGTATGCAAGACGGCTTGCATCCTGTTCATCAACCCGATTCGCGCCATAGCGACGTGCTGCCTTAGAAAAGGCTGCTTGATGCTGATAACCGGGCCGCGCCACCACTGCCACCGGGAAAAGATCAAAAATATGGGTCCAACGGTCCCAGCGATGCACATGTTGCAAATTGTCTGCCCCCATGAGCCACACGAATTGTATGTCTGAATGGATCATGGATAAGCGCGAAAGGGAACGCGCGGTAAAGGGCGATTCCATAACATGCTCGAAGTCACTCACAATAATCCTTGGGTCATCGGCCACAGATTTTGCCGAATGAAATCGGTCCTCAAAAGCCTCCATTCCAAGCTTCGATTTGAGGGGGTTTTGTGGAGAAACCATCCACACGACCCGGGATAACCCAAGCTTGCGCAGGGCAAGATGACTCATTTGCAAATGACCATCATGAGCAGGATTGAAGGACCCCCCCAAAACCCCAACCTTCATGCCGCTGGTGATGGGCAATCGCTTATGCCTAGGCAACCCCATCAGGGACGAACCTGACCCTGGCCACGCACCTGGTATTTGAATGATGTCAATTGCTCAACGCCTACGGGGCCACGTGCATGGATCCGACCCGTGGCGATACCAATTTCCGCACCAAAGCCGAACTCACCACCATCGGCAAATTGGGTCGATGCGTTATGCATCACAATGGCACTATCAATTTGGGCAAGAAAAATTTCTGCGGCCTTCTGATCCTCCGCGATGATGGCTTCGGTATGGCCAGATGAATGTTTCTGAACATGCGTCAAGGCTTCGGCAAGATCATCCACCACCTTTATTGATAGAATAGGGGCCAAATATTCCGTGTCCCAATCCTCTTCATGGGCCTCATTCATCGATGTGATGGCCCTCGCACGCGGGCAACCGCGTAATTCGCAACCAGCCTCAAGCAAACGGGCAGATATCCGGGGTAAGAAATCCGCAGCAATTGCCTCATCAACAAGCAATGTTTCGGTGGCCCCGCATATCCC
>DKOD01000139.1:5967-6417 GCA_002469865.1 Alphaproteobacteria bacterium UBA7371
ATGCCTTCAAGATGGGCAAAAACAGGCACTCGAGCTTCCCTTTGAACACGTTCGACCAAGCTCTTCCCTCCGCGAGGCACAATCACATCGATAAGCCCCCCCATATCTGCCAACATATGACCAACAGCGGCACGATCGGTTGTCGGTACAAGCTGGACCGCGTCCGCACTTACACCCGCTTGGGCAAGGCCTTCCACAAAACAATCGTGAATAGCCTTATTGGAATGAGCACTCTCACTGCCTCCGCGCAAAATACAAGCATTGGCTGATTTGAGACAAAGCCCCGCAGCATCGGCGGTAACATTTGGCCGTGATTCATAAATAATACCAATAACCCCCAGAGGCACAGATATGCGCTGAAGCGCCAAACCATTGGGCCTTGTCCATTGACCAAGATCACGGCCCACGGGGTTTGGCAGCGCTGCAATGGCTTGCAAACCTGAAACCATT
>DKOD01000146.1 GCA_002469865.1 Alphaproteobacteria bacterium UBA7371
TAAGGAAATTTTGTTGTGCTTTGTTATCCACGTAATATCCGCCATGTTTTCATATGTGGCATCCTAGTTACTATATCTGTATTGGTGCCGCGGAGTGTTTTGGCTTCCGAATTTTCTGTTCCATCAGAGCGTGTAGTCCAAGATCGACTTTCTGAATTTGCCGAATTTAAGAATAGGTCAATTGTTGAATTTCAGCCGTTTCGGGCCGCACAGCAGGTTTCTGATCCTGATGGTAACCTGATAGAACTTCTGTCCGTAAATGCTCATCACAACATGTGGTTTCTCCTGGAAATTGATGTTGATGGGGTGGATGAACAATTTCACCTTGAGCTGGCATCCCCAAAGAAAACGAAAATAAGTCTGGATAATCAGGATGGGGCAGCGATTTTGTTTGAGGACGAAATGGGCCTGTTTCGATGCAAGCCTTGGGCTGGCAAGCCAAATGAGCTTTCAACAGCACGCGGGACTGGACTTCCTTACGCCCCTATTTGCAACAAAAAGGCCTTCTTGCGGAATGCGGTCGATGGGAACCGCTCCAGTCGTGAAGCCGTGGCAGAATTTTTGCGCGATAATGTGATGTTTGGTGAGAGCCTCATTTCCATGATCAAGGGGACTTTCTACGAAGATGCATATATGAGTTCTGGCGCGGTTCAAGATGGTGGAACGGTTGAAGAAGTTGCATCAGCTCTGGGGGTCGCAAAACTTTCCTCGCGGCCACAAATGAACTCATATTTTGGCTTTGAGGTTGATACCAAAAGTGAGGGAATGAAAGCTGGAGCATGGTACCCGATCGTGGATGGGGATGGTATCTATGCGAGCGCTGTTCAGCCAGGCATGATCGACCCAGATATACTTAGCATTCCAGGCGCAAATGGCCTCGATGAAGTTGAGTCGCGGGCGGATGTTTTCCTCGTTGCCTTTGACCTTGCAAAGTTTGATCTCGGTTATGAGATGGGAACAGACCATCCGAGGCTGGATTGGTCGCCACGACCTGCCCGCATTATTGATCGCAGCATGCCTGGCCCCGATGGCTTTGGCTCGTCAGATCCATTTGTGCGCTCCGGTATGCTCAGCCCGAGACATACCGACAGCGTTGCCGCCACGATTGCTGCAGGCTTCAAGCGCGCCCATAGTGCCTTTGCATTCACCGATAAGGCTATTACCCGGAACGGGCATCACTATGGGTTTGTGCAAAATGGGGCGGTGTTAAGCCGGCTGAACCCTGGTCTTTCTACAATCTTCGTTCTTGATGATGGATCCATTCATATGCGCAGTTGGACTGAGCAGGATGATATCTTATTACCCCGTGTTGCTTTCGCCCGCCAGAATGGCGTCCCGTTGGTGGAAAACGGCGTGCCTGGTGAGCATGTTTCCAATTGGGGGTTTGGCAATTGGTCAGGCTCGGCCGATGCCCAATTGCGAACATTGAGGGCAGGAGCATGTTTGAAAAAATCAAAAGGGCGGGATTTCCTCGTTTATGGTTACTTTTCAACCGCAACACCTTCAGCCATGGCGCGTGTTTTTCAGGCATATGATTGTTCCTACGCCATGTTGCTCGACATGAATTCACAGGAGCATAGTTATATGGCGCTCTACACACATGAAGATGGCAGGGTTATACCCCACCATGTTGTGAGGAGCATGTCGGCGCTGGATGGCCAAACCAGAGACGGTTTTCCAAGCCCGCGGTTTGTTGGTTACGCCGACAACCGGGATTTTTTCTACCTTCTTCGAAAGTAAATTTTAGGGATTTTGCTGTGCAAATGATACGCAAATCGATCGCAGTCACTTTGCTTAGCCTGATGGTGCCAAATTTGGTTTCGGCACTTTCTTTATCGCAATCAAACGAAGCTATGTTCAAACAAATGGAGACCGCACGGGGTGTCACCCCATCGCAAATGGATGCGATCAAGAACATTTTCCAAGGGTCTCCGATGATTGGCCAGGGGAACCCACAAATCTCAACGCACCCCATGACCTTTGATGACCTTGTCATGAAACTCGGCCAAGATCCCAAAAATTTTTACAAAAATGCGCAATTTGAGAAGATTTGTGGCGCGCCCTATATGGCGCCGTTATTTGATCCGCAGGCAGAAACGATTAATGAGGCTCGTGTCTGTGTTGATATGTTTGAATACCCCAACGTGCCGGGTGTGTATCCCGTGGTTTGGGTCACTGCCAGAGAGGCCGCAGAATTATGCTGGGCGGAGGGCAAGAGGATTGGTGATGCGCATGAATGGGAGGGAGCCTCACATGGCGCGTTGACCGAACCAGACTATTTTTTTGGCTTGTCTGTTCAGCAAGCACGTTCAGCCCATAACGCCAAGCACGAGCGATACGCCCGATACTCAATTGGTCCCCAATGGAAACCTGGGGTCTGCGCAGCCAGTAGCTTTAAAACTTCCCAATGCGATGGTGGAAGTTTTGGTCTATGTGGTTCGAACACCTATCCTGCAGGAAGTTTTCCAGAATGCAAAAGCCCCTTGGGTGTCTATGACCTTGATGGGAACGCCGCTGAACATATGAATTTGCCCTTATCCCCAGGTCAGATGGCAAGTCGTGGCAGTTCTGAGCTTGGCGTTACTGAGATGAAGGGAAGCTGGTTTATTTGGGATCGCGTGAGGGCCCATCCTCATTGGAGCCGTTGGCGCGCACCGTTTTGGCATGGAAGCCGTGTGCTTGATAGAAGAAGCCACCGCAATTACCATTTGGGCTTCCGATGTTTCAAGGACGTCGGGTAAAGGGAACCTAAACCACATGACCGGGGCTTAATTGGCCTTAAGATTATCCAGTGATGCCAAGACTTCTTCGCGCAGGGGTCCTTCTTTATTCAAGAATTCGGCATAGACTGGGTTACGCATAAGATCTCGAAGTGACGTGGGTTGTCCATTCAAATAGGCCGTGCGGCTTACCAACCGCAAGCCGTGGCTATAATCAGCATATGCGGCGCCATGGACAGTACTGAGCGGCTGAATAGGATTGCCATTAGACTTGTGCCAACCATAAATGGCCACCCTCCCTTGATTATTGAAAAGCTCTTCGGTCAACACCACGTCTTTCTTCTGTCCAGCAACAAGCATGCCGTCTTTTGCGCCGGCCTGCCGTCGCTGCCTTTCTACTTTGTCATTATGCATCCGGAAGTAATTGGTGGTGCGCATGGAATTGCCCGGTTTCATGGGCGATGGTGCAAGATGCAATTCAGCAGACGCAAAGATCAGATCAACCATGCGGGTTGTCGGAAGTTCCATCTCAAATCTATCGGCAATGCGCATGGCTGATTTGAGGCCAAATGGTAGGCGCACGAAATCTCTTTCGCTGCCAGCAGCCACATAGTCAGGCGTGACGCAGACCACGATATCTGTATTGCGTCCATCCCTCGTCTTGCCACTGATTTGAACTGGGACCAACTTGCGCAAGAATCCTGGAATATTTCCTGCAAGCACTTCCTGCTCGAGCTTTCTATCACGCTCGGTACCCTCAAGATTTTCCACGCTTGCAAGCACAGCACGTATATCGCGTGCATTTTTTGGTCTTGCGGGAATAGATGCTGTTAACGTGCTTGGGCAATTGCCAAGGCGCGCCGTTTTCAGGGGCGGCATCCTCACCGTCATGGGACGGTCATTATTTTGGGGCATGGATGCGGCCATCACCCGTTTGACGGGCTTTGAAAAATCAGGCCTCGTCCGCGGAAAGATACCTGCA
This sequence comes from Alphaproteobacteria bacterium UBA7371, assembly GCA_002469865.1. GTDB lineage: Bacteria > Pseudomonadota > Alphaproteobacteria > UBA8317 > UBA8317 > UBA8317. The sequence goes on from DKOD01000146.1 coordinate 3,703, forward strand.
ACGGCTTGACCCACATTGCTAGGCCTTGGCTGGGGAAAAACCTTGGCTAATAAGTCAGTCTCAAGGTTTTTCAGTGGCTTTAATCCGCTTGGTCGTTTTTGCGGGAAGGGTATGCCATTAATCTCCACCCGAATGGGCCCAGTGGGTTTGGAGGCCACAAATTCATCAGGTCGGTTGGCTGTTACCTGTTCGGGCAGGTTTTTTGGCAATGTATTTACACTGTTGGTTGTTGTTTTGGGGGTGATCTTCGTTGGCTTTTGTGCGGTGGCGGTTTCTTGAGCAGGGCGTTTGATGGGCCCAAGGGCCGTATTAAGCAAGAGACCCAAAACAACACCCATTGCCACAAAAACCGCGATCATGCTTATGTTTGGGACAAGCTGACGGGTTTGCAGAACAGCAATTCTTTTTAGGCGACGGTAATAGTATTTCATGTTTGCCATGGCGCAACCGATACATGATTAAGCCTATTCGTTCAATTGAACAT
>DKOD01000080.1:0-604 GCA_002469865.1 Alphaproteobacteria bacterium UBA7371
CCAACGGATTAGCAGTCCGCTGCGCTACCGCTGCGCCACGCCGGAACAACCGAGAAGCGGATACACCAATTGATCTTCGCCTTGCCAAGGGTGGCAAGGTGCAACAGATCATGACGCAACCCATGCATGTTGGTGCAGATGATCATTTCTTGTAAATGATGCATCGGTGATGCTGTTGAACTTCGCCTTTTGGGTTTTGAGCCCATGGACCACTTTTTGATGGAAGACAGATGCTTTCAAACGAACCTTATAACAACAAACTTTTTGGTTTTTCCGGGCGCATAAAGCGGTGGGATTTTGCCAAAAAATATATTCCTGTTTCGGTTGTTTTTCTCTTGGTGTCTTTTGCTGGAGACGTTTGGGAAGAAGTTGAGGATGTTTTTGTTCTCAGTATTTTTTTTGTTGTTTATGCGGGGTTATTTTTTGCGTCTTTTGGCCTTGCGGTCAGAAGGTTGCATGATTTTGATGCCACGGGTTGGTTCAGTCTGTGGTCATTTGTGCCGCTTGCAAACATTGCCTTGGTTGTTTTTTTGTTCGCGCAGAATTCAAGCCCAGAAGACCAACCCAACCGATATGGATTGCCAAAAAATTTCGTGGGTTAAAT
>DKOD01000080.1:1001-2598 GCA_002469865.1 Alphaproteobacteria bacterium UBA7371
CAACATAAAAAATGGAGGCGACACCCGGAATCGAACCGGGGTGCAAGGATTTGCAGTCCTCTGCGTAACCACTCCGCCATGTCGCCCCTAGGAGGTGGTGCATATCATCGCTTATACATGATTAGCAATCCAACAAGATGCTGGCGAAGCATTCAGGATTAAACTACAAAAACAAAATACAAAACCCCGAGTGTTAAATCAATTCGGACGTTCATGATTGAGGAGGGGCTTCCATCGATGGGAAACCTTGTAAAGCAACAGCGTGATGCAATGGTTGTCAGCCAAGTCAAAACCTTTGACGTGATGGGCACTCAAATCATTGATGCCATGGCCGTGGTTCCAAGAGAATTATTTGTCCAAGAAGCCCGAAAATCTGTTGCCTATGGTGATGAGGTTCAGCCTCTTGCCGAGGGTCGTTTTTTGCTCACGCCCATGTCCCAAGCCAGGCTTATTCAAGCGCTTGATATCCAACCTGGGCAGGCCATTTTGGATGTGGCTTCCGCGAGTGGTTACTCTTCAGCCATTGCCGCGCATTTGGCAGGCACGGTGATTTCTTTGGAGGAAGATGCTGATCTTGTGGCACAGGCCACGGCCATCTTCCCTACCATCGATATTAACAATGTGGTGGCCATGCATGGCTCCCATGAACATGGATTGCCAGATCAAGGGCCTTTTGATGGCATCATGGTGAATGGTTCGTGCCAAATATTCCCACAAAAACTTTTTGACCAATTGTCTGTGGGTGGCAAGCTTGTGTATTTCTCGCCTGTGGGGTCTTTGGCCCGCCTGATTGTTGTTACTAAGACTGAATTGGGCAAATCAGAATTGGTTGTGGATGAGATGTTTGTGCCCGAACTTCCTGATTTTGCGGCAAAGCAAGAATTTGTTTTTTAAACCCGACTTTTTTCAAAGGTGCTCTGTGCAACAATTCACGCAACGATTTTTGGTTTTTTCATGTTTGTTGGCGGCTGGCCAAGCATCTGCCGAAGACCTCTCAGTTATGTTGGAGCGTACCTATCAGGTTAATCCAAGCCTCAGATCCAGTTTCATTGCCATCCAAGAGGCGGATGAATCCACGGCAACTGCCAATGCGCTTATCCGTCCTTCTGCTGATGCCACCATCGGCTACACCCTCAATGGTGACCGGACTTCCACCGATGGGTCCACCACCAACAGCGTGAACAACACGCTTAGCGGTCAGGTGAAGGGTTCCCAGCCTTTATATACATTTGGCCGCTTTGACGCCGCCATGGCCCAAGCCGACGCGGCAAGCGCAAGCGCGGTGGTGTCATTTCAGTCAACGATGCAGGATGTTTTAGAAGATGCTGCTGATGCCTATTTTGATGTGATTGAGGCACGCCAGGAAGTTCGTGTGAATGAGAATAATGTCCGCGTGTTGCGTCAGCAATTGAAGGCAACCAGGGATCGGTTCGAAGTGGGCGAACTCACCCGCACCGATGTGGCCCTGGCCCAGTCAGAATTGGCTCGGGTCGCTGAATCAAGCCTTGCTGCCGCGCGTGCGCGGCTCGCTGCTGCTGAGGCTGAATACATACGCGTGTCCAACCAAGCCCCGGGCGATGTGATGTTGCCTGACCCC
>DKOD01000020.1:0-7971 GCA_002469865.1 Alphaproteobacteria bacterium UBA7371
CCTCAAGGATTTGGTTTGTCATGTTCTGCGATGGCCATGCAGTTCTCATGGGTCGGTCTGTGAAGCTGGAGGCCTTGCTTGCCAAACCAAGCCCAAGCGGTAGGATGAGCATCACCAGTGCCACGCCATATGCGGCGGTTTTTTTCAACGGCCATTTTTGATGTTGTTGAAGGTAATGGGCAAGCGGCAAGGTGGCCAATATGGTTGCTGGTCCACCCCACATGTCTTTTGGGGCTCCTTTTGTAATCACGGCATAGGCAGCCAACAACAAAATGGGCCCAAGGGCCACAAAAAGAGATTTCCATCCTGGGCCGGGACGATGTGTTTCTCGCCTTTTTGCGAACAAAATTGCGGGGAGGCACACCAGAATGGGCAGAATAAAATCAAGCAACTGGGCTAAGATAAACTTCAAGGGACGGGCCAAAACCTCCCAGCCTTGCATCAAACTGGCACGCTCTTGGGCATAGATGATGGGCGCAAATTCATTTTCCCAGAGCCAAAAAAAATGGGGAGATAGAAGCAGAAATGCCAAACCAAGAGCCAGGTAAGGGTGAGGGGTCGCCAGGGCACGCCTTGAAGATGGGGCGATGAGCAGCAACAAAAATAACGTGAGGGCCAAGAATAAAGCCACATATTTGGCTAATAATGCACATGCGAAAGTGATGGCCAACCCATACCAAGGCCAGCGGTCATGACATTTGGTGAGCAGCAAACCCAGCGCCATGGATAAAGACCAAAAGGGCATGGAAACAACATTGGCATTGAATTCCACCAACGCGATGGTGGCGTAAAAACCAAGGGCAGAGAGAACCACCGCCCAGATTCCTAAAGCTCGGCCATGAAGAATAACACCTGCCCAATAAATACCGGCATAGGTGGTGGTGATGCATAATTGGGCCATCACATAAACCACCCATGGCCCACCCAGCATCACGGCCAATTGCGTCAACCAGGCTTGTAAGGGGGGATGCTTGTAATAGCCCCATTCCCATTGGGGCCCCCAAAACATGTTTTCCACAACATCAAGTGGTGGTGTGGAGAATAAGAATGCAGGCCATAAAGACCAGAAAAAAACTTGGCCAAGCATGATGGCCATGAGTGGTCTCGAGGTTATTTGTGATATTATCAAGGACCACATGGGCAAATTCCTGTTAGGGTCAAACCAGTTATGGATCATCATAGGCTGACCACACAATGACACAGACACGTAAATTATGTATCCGGGTGGTGCCTTTGCCTGCGGATTTAAACACCAATGGCGATGTGTTCGGGGGCTGGGTTTTGTCCCAGATGGACCTTGCAGGATCTATTGCGGCCAAGGCTATCACTAAAGGGCGTCATGCCACCGTGGCCGTAAACTCCATGAAATTTTTAAAACCCATCCATGCAGGCGATGTGGTGAGTATTTATGGTCAGGTGGAGCGTGTGGGCAAAACGTCAGTTTCTATTCGTTTGGAAACCGTGACGCAGCGCGACCAACATGGCGAAGAAATCCTGGTGACGGAGGGGATCTTTGTCTATGTGGCCATTAATGACGATGGACAGCCTCGACCTGTGGCGGGCTAGCTTTTGCTGGTACAGCGTTCCTTGAGAATTTCCACCAATTCATAATCATTCATGTTGTCGCCCAGAGAAAACGCAGAACCAATCAAGGCGCTGACTGGGCCGGCAACGACACCGCTACCAACCACCAAGGCGCCACGCGCAAAATTGGTGTCTCCACGATACAAAACAGCCTCACGAATTTCCAGGCAGGCGGCAGTATTATATTTTGGATCATCCGGATTGAGCCGCAACACTTCCTGCTCCGGCCTGACGCAGCCATTGATGGTGGTCAAAAGCAGAAACAACACAACAACACGCAAAATCTTACCCCTGGTAAGCCTCAACTAGGGTGAGGGTGCCTTTGGAATGGGCATGGCGGATGCCAATAATGGCTTGGTATTCATCGCTATGGTAAAATTCTTTGGCTTTTTCAACCGACGGAAAGGCAATGACCACATGGCGAAGGCTGTCTTCATCCCCTTCCAGCGCGATGGGGTTACCGCCGCGGACAATATATTCACCACCAAATTTTGCGGCAATGGGAAGGGCTTGTTCCACATATGGCTTATAGCCATCCAAATCATTGACCGTCACACGGATAATCACAAAAGCACCATATTTACTCATCAAAAACCTCCCACAAACTTTACATGGAAAAGTTAACTACAGGTGATGGTGATCCGCAAATGCTTCACGCATTTTTTTAACGTTTTTTCCTTTTGAAATATCCCATGAAGAAACCATCCATGCCACCATGTTCCAACAGATGGTCCGGCAGGATTCGCACGCCTTCATGCGTTTCAATGGCTTCCTTGTCACCTAGCCATACGGGCAAGGTTGGTGCCACAAATTCAAAATCTTCATGGCGCTCCAAAAAGCTTTTTGCCTGATCTTCACCTTCCATCTTAAACAAAGAGCAGACCGCATAGATAAGAATGCCACCTGGTGCCAATAACTGGCATGCGCGGTCGAGCATCTTTTTTTGGATTTCCACCAATTCTTCTAGTTGGCTTTCGTGCTTTTGGATAAGGAGATCTGGGTGGCGTCGAATGGTGCCTGTGGCCGTGCAAGGTGCATCAAGAAGAACAACATCATAGGATTCGTCAGTATTTTGCTGCAATTGCAGCACGTCGGCCCTAATCGTGCGTGCATCAAGCCCCAGCCTTGTCAGATTTTGTTCCAATTTGGTGAGGCGGCGGGTGTTGTAATCAACCGCGGTAACTTCCAATCCGTGATCAAGAAGTTGAATGGTTTTGCCCCCTGGCGCAGCGCAGAGGTCAATGGCTGTCTTGGCTGTTGGATGCAAGGCTAGGCCCAGATCGACTGGTAGGCCTGCCGCCAAATTTTGGACAATAAAACCGCCTTTATCAAAGCCCTTAAGATCCCGCACATCGATGCTTGCATCGGCAAGGCGTATGAGTTGATCGGTAACGACATGGGCATCTTTGGCAGGATTTTCTTGGCCTTTCATAAGCCGCAAATCTGTTGGGGGTACTTCCAAAAGCATGGCCGCAATTTTTTCCATTCGGGGTTGTCCCCAGTCAGCGATTAGTCGTTTGCGCAACCAAAAGGGCAAATTATGGATGGGGTTGGGAAGTTCTTCTGGGGTTTCAGCAACAACCTTACGCAAGACCGCGTTAAGCAAATTTGCAGCCCGCTTTAAATTGCCAATGGTTTTTGATGTTTCCACCCAGGCATGGGCGACCGATGGTTTGGGTGCTGTGGTGTTTAAGATGTCAAAAGATGCCAGCAAGAAAATATCCTGGATGTCACTTGATGCCTTATCAAAAGGCTTGCTCAAATGACGATTAAGCATTCTGGCCAATTGCCCTGACTGGCGCATGGCCCCCATCAAAATATGGCGCACATAGGATTTTGGAATGGGTTGGTCGTGCCAGGCAAGCATCTCGACCACATCATCAAGAGCTGCACCATTTCGGATTTTGTCCAGCAATTGAAGAGATAAGCGTCGCGCGTCATCGCGCTGCTTTGCAGAATAATTTGGGTTGGTCACGTGGGGTTCATCCTGAAGCCATCGATGAGAACAAGCGTGGCTCTGTCCCAGATTTATGGAGACAGCACAAGCCGTCGGTCTCGAAAGCCATGTGATGATTCGTATTTTGTTTTTTTTCAAAACCAAGTTTGAGGCAATAATTGCATCTTTGCTGCGCCTAGTAAACGCAAACAATGCGCTTTTAGTAAATATTCCATGCGCAATCAGTGCTTAGGTTTTTTGGTGTCATTCTCAACTTATTAAAAAGTTGTCCACATGATGCCCGGTCATTTGAGCTTGTGGATACAAGCTGCATGGCTTTTTTTCACAGGCTTGGTGTTTTGTCACAAAATTTTAAAAAAAGTTGTTGTAGGGCTTTTATGTCAGTGGTATAACACTGCCTCATCCGAGCAAGATGACGGAGCCCATCAAAAGCGCAATGCTTGTTGCGCTTAAGGGTTCTTTTTTCTTGTCAAGTGCAACTTTTTAAAGGTTTTGGGCTTATAATGAGTGCTTTTGATCCTGATCTCCATCAGCGTGCGACGCTGCATACGGCCGAACAACAGCTATGGTGGGCAGTGATGCGCGCCACCCTTGAGGACGCTTGTAAGGGCCGCGATCTTGAAGAGCGTGACTACGCACGCGACTGGATTGCGGGGCGCCGGTTTAAGAAAGACCGTGACATGGTTTGTTCCTTTTGCAACCTAGAACCAGACTGGATGGACCGTTTGGCCATGCATTTGGAAACTTCTGGTTGGAAGCTTGCCAGTCTTCCCAAGGGTTTGGTTCTCGACGGCGAAGAATAAGCAATTTGATTGCATTTTGATGATGGGAAGCGCCGCTGGCGCTTCCCATTTGTTTTATGGGTATGTCACATGCAACAACGTGCCATAATTACTGGGGCTAGTTCCGGTATAGGCTTTGCCATTGCTCAGGAACTTGGTCGTTGTGGGCATGAGCTGGTCTGCATTGGGCGTGACCCCAAGCGTTTGAAAAAAGCTGTGAAGCAATTGCGTGATCTGGGTTTTTTGGCCGATAGCCATGTGGGTGACTTGCGCCTTGGGAAAGCACGTAAGATTTTAATCGACGATATCCTGGGTTTGGGTCCAGTGGATGTTTTGGTCAATAACGCGGGCATCGGTTTGAATGGCAAATTTGCCGACGGATCCTTCCGGGATCATCGTGACCTTTGGCGTTTGAATACTGAAGCAGCAATGCATTTATGTCATTTGTTGGCGCCCCACATGATCGCCCGTGGCGGCGGCCATATGCTTAATGTGGCCTCTATTGCTGGCTTTATGCCAGGGCCAGGAATGGCAGGATATTTTGCATCAAAATCCGCTTTGTTGTCTTTTTCGGTATCCTTACGCGAAGAGCTTATGGAGCATCACGTGTCGGTAAGTGCACTTTGTCCAGGCGTGACAGACACCGATTTCTTTGCCAGGGCAGGTTGTCAGGAACGATTTGCTGAAGCACCTGGTTTTGCGGTTTCCCAACCAGATTTTGTGGCCCGAAAGGCCCTGCAGGGTTTGATGAAGAACCGCGCCATCATCACGCCAGGTCTGGTTAATAAATGCGCAACATTAGCCACCCGGTTGTTTCCAACAGTGACCTTGGCTGGCATCATGGGGCGTCGGGCTTAGCGCCAATTTTTGGGCAAGATACGCCCATCAACCAACAACAGCCCAAGGCTTACCACGCCAAACCCCGCAAGTTGGATGTTGGTGATTTCTTCACCGAGAATGGTGACGCCAAGATAGATTGCCATGATGGGCACAATAAGTGTTGCCAGCATGATGTTTGTCGCGCCGGCGCGACGAAGAATTGTAAAATAAAGCAAATAAGCAATTGCCGTTCCAAAAACACCAAGCAGGAGGCAGGACAAAAGTGGGATGAGTAGGTCTTGGTCCATCTCGAGGCTTGTCCATAATGCCGGCAAAGCAAATGGCAGGGTGACCATGCTTGCTCCGGTCACCTGACAAAAGGCTATTAAACTTGAGGGAAGTTTAAATCGTTTTGCATAAATTGTTGATAGTGCATAACAATTTGCCGAAAGAATAATGGCGCCTGCATGCAGGAAAGAAATATTGGTGCTGCCCAAGCTGGCACTCATCAAGAGCGCCACACCGGCAAAGCCGGTGACAACACCAGCAACCCGATTGGGGCGCATTTTTTCGTCACCAGTGAGAAGGTGTGCGTATATAATTCCAAACAAAGGAACAGAAGCATTTAACATGGATGCAAAGCCCGAGGTGATGCCCGTCTGACCCCAGCTGATGAGGGCGAAGGGAATAGCATTATTGGTGATGCCAAGGGCCATCATGGAAAGAATAAGCTTTGCGGGGTGACCATGCCAATGGCGCCATGCCCATGGCGTCAGCGTGATGGCGGCTGCCAGCACGCGTATCAACACGATTTCTGATGGGCCAAAAACGGGGAGGCTGAGGGAAATCAGCAAGAAAGAGCTGCCCCAAATGAACGAAAGCAACAACAACAGGGCCCAGCTGATTTTATCCACAAGATGTCTTTAGAAATTCATGGAATTGTGTAGTGGTTTGCGCATCCCAAACCAAAAAGGCAGGAATGTCATAGGGGTGGTATTTGGCTATCGCCGCACGCAAGCTCGTTTCCTGATCAGGAAGCAATTTGAGCAATAGGCCCACCTCCAAACCCTCGTGAATATCTTCATCATCTCTATAGATGGCTTGATGCGGTGGCAGGATATTGGCGCAGGCAATTATTCGTTCTGTAAGAAGCAGATGGGCGAGTTTTCTGGCTTCTTCCCCATCAGAAATAGTGGTGTAGGCAAGCAACGCCTTGGTCATGATAATTTCCAGGTAACAGACATGTTCTGCCCATCTATCAGTCCTTCGACGGGTCGGCCATAGATATGTTCAAGCCATTCTTTGGTGATTTTGTGGGTGGCACGTCCTTCTCCCCCAGGGCAAATGCCCAAAAATTCATCCCCATAGCGGGAAGCCAAAGGAAGATCATGACCTGACATGATGATGGGACGATGTTGTGTGGCCTCAAGTTTTAACGCGGCCATGATGGTTTCTGCATCTGGTGGGTCAAGCGCCGCAGTGGGCTCATCAAGCAACAAAAGGTCACCCTTAGTGAATAGGGCACGCGCCAGCCTTGCCCGAAGAAGTTGTCCTTGGGACAGTTCATTGGTTCGTCGATCAAGCAGGGGGGTTAGCTTAAGTAATTCCAGCAATTCATCCCTGTATAATGACGACTTGGAATCGCCTGATAACCCCAATAATTGACCAATGGTGATGGGCCAAAAAACACGGTTTTCTTGGCCTAGGTAGGAGATGCTGCTGGGGCAGCGCATAAGCCCTGATTGTGGGGGCAATAGTCCTGCTAAGGTTTTCAAGAGGGTGGATTTGCCAGCACCATTATTGCCCAACAAAATGGTGATGCCGTTTTCACAAAATTTGTGGGTAAGGCAGTGAGTTTTTCCTTGGGGATAACCAAATTGGAGTTCTTCTGCAGCGATCATGACCATGATCGATGTCCCTTCCCAATCAAATAAATGAAAAAGGGCGCACCAATAAGCCCGGTGACAACACCAAGTTGTAAGGGGATTTGTTGGTCGAGGGCCATCACCAACTGGTCGGCCGTCAGCGTGATGATTGCCCCAATCAAGGCGCTTGGCCAGAGCAATGTTGAGGGAAGGGCACCCCAAAATGCCCTGGCAATATGGGGGGCAATGATGCCCACAAACCCCACAACACCGGCGGCAGCAACCCCAGAGGCGATGATCAAACCGCTGCCCAAAATAATGAGCAGAATGAAACCACGTCCCCTTAACCCAAGGCTGATGGCCTCATCGGGCCCCAGAGAGAGCAGATTAAGTCCTTTGCCCGTCATGCTAAGGAGCAAAAGACCCAACAAGCTGCATGTTGCAATGATTGGCAGATCTTGTAACCCAATTCCATCAAGACTTCCCAAGAGCCAGCGCAGGGCCTCAAAACCTGCAAAGGGGTTGGGTGCCAAATTTAATGTGAGTGCAATCAAGGCAGAAGCCATGGCATTGAGCGCTAGGCCCATCAGGATGAGCTTTGTGCTGTCAACGGCCCCTTTGCCAACGGCCACATAAACCAACATCATGGCAAAGCCAGCGCCAGCAAAACTTACCAAAAACAGCATCAAGCTGTTTTGTTGGGAAAACAGGTAAAAAGAAACAACGCAAAAAAGTGCGGCAAATCCTGACATTCCAAGCAATGAATGGTCTGCCAAAGGGTTGCGGGTAACACCCTGCAAACAAGCGCCGGACATGCCCAGTCCTGCGCCAATAAACAAAGCGGCAAGTAATCGTGGCAAACGATATTCCACCAATATCATTTGGGCTTGCTCGTTGCCTGCAAATGCGTCTTCGATAAGACCTGGGCCCATGGCACCTTGACCAAGCCCCAGCATGAACCCCG
>DKOD01000020.1:8361-9485 GCA_002469865.1 Alphaproteobacteria bacterium UBA7371
TGCAGCCAAGGGATGCTCCAGGGCCCTGGGCAGGTCCAATATTTGGGCGATGATGCCACAAATTTTGTGCCCAATTGCGCGAGTTTCCTCATAAGTCTCTCATCAAGAAGTTTGGTGGCAAGAGAGGGGTGGGGACCATGGGATTCGAGAATAATCATATCCGGTGGGTCCATGATTAAGGCTTCTGGGTTTAGTTTCATGCTCCAACCGTCGATCTCCCGCCAGGGTTGTGCGCCGGCCATGGTCAACCATTGCATCGCCAGATGATCGCTGCCCAATCCAAACCACCTCGGGGCAAGAACCAAAACACGCGGCTTGTCGGTGAATATCCCGGCAATCTTGTTGATCATCCCACGTGCTTTCGCAACCTCAGAAGCCTCTATTGGAAGGCCCGCATCACGCAATAAGGCAAGACTGTCTGGCCAATATTGAAGCGTTCCAGGATATCCAAGCGTGATTTTGTTTATTTCTTTGCCGATTATTCGGGGCGCATGACCCTGGGTCATCAACAAGATATCTGCTTGGGCCTTCACCAAATGTTCCGGGGTCGTGGTGAGATTGGGCAACAAAACAGCCTTATCTGCCAAAGGCGACATGGTGGGGTCGCTGGCCTGTCTGGTAAGACCAGCGATCTGACCATGGGGCAGGTATTGAAGAAGAAGAAGGTCGCTGCAAAGATTTAAAGATGCCACACGTTCTTTTGCCCCCACCACGGGCGGGGCAAAAATCATGCAGATAATGGCAATGAAAAACCTCAGAATTTGATCCTCAGGCCGATATTTCCGGAAAGACCGGGCTGTTGATATTCAAAACCATTGCCATGGGCGGTCACGTAATCGCTGTCAAATAGGTTGATGACCGAGGCCTCAATGGTTGCATGTTCGGTGAGTTGATAGGAGCCATTCAAGTTCATGGTCACGAAATCGTCCAATTGAGGCTTTGTTGTGTTTGCGTATTGCACCGTCTCAGCATGGAACAATCCTGTTGCCTGCAAAAGGAAGTTTTGGCCTTGATAGGTCGCGGTGGTCTTACCGCTATGACGTGGCACGCCTGCAATCACCCGACTGGAAGAATCTGTTGCTGAGGTAGGCTCCGTGCCATAGGCGTAGTTATAGGTTTGGGCA
>DKOD01000020.1:9607-9989 GCA_002469865.1 Alphaproteobacteria bacterium UBA7371
GGTCACGAAATCGTCCAATTGAGGTTTTGTTGTGTTTGCGTATTGCACCGTCTCAGCATGGAACAATCCTGTTGCCTGCAAAAGGAAGTTTTGGCCTTGATAGGTCGCGGTGGTCTTGCCGCTATGACGTGGCACGCCTGCAATCACCCGACTGGATGAATCTGTTGCTGAGGTAGGCTCTGTGCCGTAGGCGTAGTTATAGGTTTGGGCAATGCTGTAGGATCCCATGCTTGCTTTTAAAGCTACTTCAGCACCCCAGACCTTTGAGTTACCTTCAATTTGTTGGTATTTAAAGCTGGTGTTGTTGTATCCAATTCGGTCGGTGATGGTGGTTCGGTACCCCCTAAGGCTGTAGGACAAATGGCTGGCCAATTTTCCCGCA
>DKOD01000020.1:10147-14642 GCA_002469865.1 Alphaproteobacteria bacterium UBA7371
GGCGTAGTTATAGGTTTGGGCAATATTGTAGGGTCCCATGCTTGCTTTTAAAGCTAATTCAGCACCCCAGACTTTTGAGTCACCTTCAATTTGTTGGTATTTAAAGCTGTTGTTGTTGTAGCCAATTCGGTCGGTGATGGTGGTTTGGTACCCCCTAAGGCTGTAGGAAAAATGGCTGGCCAATTTTCCCGCAACGCCTAGGTCATAACCTCGACTTGTTTCTGGTTTGAGATTTTTGTTTCCCGCGCCGAAGGAACCGTAAAGCTCGTAATTACTGGGTGCCCTAAAGCCCGTGGCATAATTGGCTTTCACCACGAAATTTTCAAAAATTTCTTGGGCCATGCCCAATTGGTAGGTGCCATGTGTCCCATAGGTAGCGTGATCGTCACGTCGAATTCCACCACTGATAGAGGTGCCGGTGCTCAATTCCAGCAATTGTTCGGCAAAGAACCCACGGATGTCGTAGGAATTTTTGGTGCTGGATTCTGTTGACGAAACGCGCTCATAATCAAAGCCTAGCAACGAAAAACCCTGTTCATAGTCAAAACGGAGATGGCCCCCGGCCTGTTTTCTGTCACCATCATAGTCGCCGAAATCTTCTTTGCGTTCGAAATAAAGTGATTGGGCTTCACCTATGAAAGTGAGGGCATAATCCTGCTCCTCCACCAGCACCAATTCTGTGCTGGTCCGAACACCCTTAATTTCAGACGTTTGTAGGCCGGAAGAATTTACACTTGGGAAAGTCCCGTCATAATCAACATCTGCCTCGCGATAGATGGCATTGGCGCCAAGTTTGATGCGTGATGTGGGTGTTAATGAGAATTTAATGCTAGCATTATTTATCTCAACGCCGTCATCCTCGTTGTTTTCTTGGATCGACGAAAACCCATCGGAATCATAGCTGTCAAAGCTGCCGGCAAAGCCCACCATGTCTGATCTTGCCCCAAATGACTGGCCCGCATTGAAGGTGTTGTAGCTGCCATAACTGGCATAGCTTTCGCCATAAAATCCTTGATCTGGGATTTGGGCGCTGAAGAAGTTCACCACCCCAGCAATGGCGCTGCTTCCATAGAGAGGGCCTTGGGAGCCATTGAGGATTTCAGCGCGTTGGATGGATCTTGGGGCGATGAAAGACGTATTGGCTACCTCTTGTGTGCCGCTTGGATCGGCCAAATTGAAGCCGTCGAGATAGACCTTGTTGTATGTGGAACTTAGTCCGCCCAGCTGCAGACCTGACTGGGCACCACGCACACCATTATTGGTAAAACTTACCCCGCCGATGCCATCCATTTGTTGACCAAGGGAAAGTTGGGGCAGGGCATGATCACCAAGATCGGTGATAACTTCAGCAAAACTTGTCATTTTGCTTGGTGAAATAGGCATCCTGCTGGCGGTGATGACAATGTCATCATCTAACTGGTCCAACACATTATCCGCAAAAGAGTTGAGGGGTGCTGCAAGAAGCAGCAGAAATAGGCCTGTCTGGCGCATGGCGCGTCCTTTCAAAAAAATGCGGATGCGCCACTCATGTCCAAGGAGCAACCGCGGTCATCATTAAGATCACCGCTACGGAGCTCCGTTATCCGCCACACCCCGTGGCCGATATGGGTGACAACTGACGGGCAGGTCTCCTGACTTCCGGGTCAGTGCTTGGACCCCACCTTCCCGGAATCATCCAGTGGCATTGAGGGTCTTCGCTCGCCGGTTACAGTTGCGGGGGCAGCTCCGGATTAACACCGGATTCCCTTTTCATTGGCGTTTCCGCCAAACCTGTCAGCTCTATTTTGGTATCCTTAATGGATCCGATGCGTCAATAACATCGTCTGGCGGCTTGCACCAAAGTTGTGTATCGCCCGTCACGCGAGAAATCGGCTAAAAGGAATGCAGCATGCAGGATATGATATTGAAACAGGCAGAAAGCTCTTTGGTGATGCAAATATTGCTCGCCATGCTTCCGCTTTTGGCCTTGCTTGTCTTGGTTGCGTTTGTTCGTTTTTGGCGGGCGGGTTTTTGGTCCCGGCAATTGAGCGAGGTGGATGGGGGGCTGTTGATGGTGTCCCTGCGCAAAATTCCAAGATTCATTGATATCATGGCCCAACTTGCGCCGATGTTGGGCCTTTTGGGTACCGTGTTGGGCATGGTGGAGGTGTTCCAAGTAGTGGCCGAACAAGATGGTGGTGCAAGTCCTGCGGATATGGCTTCGGGCATTTGGGAGGCATTGCTTACCACGGCCTTGGGGTTGATCGTTGCCGTTCCAGCATCCCTGGCTGCGGGGCTTTTTGAAGGCATGTTGGAGCGTGTCGAGGCGCGCCTGGACGTGCGGTCATGAGGCAAAAAAACCTGCAGGTGATGACCAGCATGGTTGATCTTGTTTTCATTCTGTTGATTTTCTTTTTGGTGTCCTTGACCCTTCAGCAGCCAAGAATTTGGGAATTGTCCCTTATTGGTGGGGCAGGTGAGGTCCCTGACGAACCCACGCTCCTCATAGAACTCACAGCGCTTGGGCCAAAAAGCTTAGGACGTCTTGTGGATGTTCAAGAAATTATTGCTGACGCAAATCGCCGAAATGCCAAAGTTGTTGTTCAGGCCCAAGCAGGTTCAAGCTGGCAGCAAGGCGCTGATTTGCTTGCCCAACTGAGCAAAAGCGGGGTGGCCCATGCGCTCGTTCCGTAATGCACGCCAGGGCTATCTTTTGGCCATGATCAATATGGGCTTGCTGTTGCTTCTTTTTGTGTTGGCCCTGGGGTCAACAAAACCAGATCAGCTTGTCAAATTGGCCCTGGTTCCCAAGGCAAACATCATGACCGCTACGTCACCGTATGTTTGGCGCGGATCTGAGGATAGTGAGAAGCTACAAAAACAACTTGTCTCATCCTTGCCTTCTGTCCCTGTGATTTGGCTTGCCGCGGATGCGCCCCTGGATGACTTTATGCAATTCACCAAAAGCTTATCTTCCTTAGGTGTGGAAAAATTACATATTGCCGTTTTGGTGGATGATCATGGCAGCAAATGAGCGTTTATATGATTGGGTTGTTTGTGCCATGCCGGTGCTTTTTTTGGGTATTTTTGTGGTGTTGCATTACCCCAAGCCCGATGAATTGCATGTGGGCGGCGATGGTCAGGCAGCAAGTCCTTCGCCAAACAGCCAAAGCCTGAAGGTTCAACCATGGAAGATGGTTTTCCCAAGAGACTTGATCCCAGACATCAACCCAGAGGATTTTGCCGCCCCAGGGGTTTCGTTAAAGCCTGATTTGGCCGTGCCCAGCGCGCAAGATGTGTTGGGTGTTGATGCGGGCATTTTGGCCAAAGAAGTTCCACCAATGCCTGGGGATAATACCCCCAATATTGCTCCTGTTCGCGCCGCTGAAACAACAATGATGCCAGCGCCTAATGTTCCCCCCCAATGGCAAAGGAATGGTGACGCACAAGCATTGGCCAAAGCCCAGGAATTCATCAGGCCTAAAACAAAAAAACCGCAGCCCAAGGACAATGTTCTTAAGAAAATCAACGATCAAAAAAATATTCATAAAACCCCCCAGAATATTGAAAATACTGAGGATAAATTACATTCAAATGGTGATATTGGTGCCGATGATAAGGCTTCTATTGCAGGCATGCAGGGCTTTGACCAAAACCAATTTTTCAATGATGTGAAAGCCCAATTGGCCCGCCACAAAATATACCCCAAAATGGCCCAAAGGCGTCGTTTGGAAGGTCGTGGGGTGGTGGAGCTTTTGCTTGATGGGCAAGGACAACTGGTCGGGCTGCGGATTGTTCAAAGCACCAAGCATGATATCTTAGATCAGGCATTGAGGGAGATGGCGCAAAATGCAAATCCCTACCCAGCCCATGGCCAAAACCATGTTGTTGGGGTAACTGCGTCGGTTCGGTTTCAGCAATAACAAACGGGAGATGGTTGATATGGACAAGTTGGTAGGAAGTTTTTATTGGGCTGTGGGCGCAATGATCGTGATTGTGGCCTCTTCCAATTATCTTGTGCAATTCCCAGTCCCTGTGAGCCCGCTTGATGAGTATCTAACCTATGGTGCTTTCACCTATCCTATTGCCTTTCTTGTGACAGACATCACCAACCGTGTGATGGGGCCTTATAAAGCGCGCATGGTTGTTATGGTTGGGTTTTTCTTGGCGGTGCTGTTGTCATTCTTGCTGGCGACACCGCGTATTGCCCTGGCGTCGGGCACAGCCTTCTTGGTGGCGCAATTTTTGGATATCACCGTTTTTAATTATTTTAGGCAATCCAGTTGGTGGCGTGCCCCGTTGATTTCATCTGTGCTGGGTTCAATCGTCGACACATTTTTGTTTTTCGGGATCGCTTTTATTGGTGTGTTGGATATTTGGTTCCAACTGGCTTTGGGTGATTTGGCCTTTAAGCTCTTTGTCGCCTTGTTGTTGCTTGCACCATTCCGTTTGGTGGTTGGGCGCAAGCAGCCCGTTTGATGTTCAAAAACTGATGCCTGCTTATTTCATGTGATGG
>DKOD01000020.1:15031-18477 GCA_002469865.1 Alphaproteobacteria bacterium UBA7371
TGCTTGTGCTGCCGTCATCAAACCCAAGAGTGACCGCAATTTTGTTCATGTTGCGGACTTCTTGAGAGACATCAAAAAGCATCACATGATCCCCACCTGGTTGCAGAACATGGCTGCCACCTGCTGGAACAGAAAAGTTTTCCACCCGACGCATGCGCATGATGCCATTATCGTTGATATGGGTATGTAGCTCGGCCTTACCAACGCCTTTCGCTTTGGCAGACACCACTTTTTTTACCCTGTCTGAATTGTTGCTGATGGTCATGAAAGCCGCGCCCACACCTCTTGGTGTCACTCGTGCCATGGCATCACCCAACGTGATCTCAGTGGCAAATGCGGGGCCTACCAAAGACATGATCAGGCCAATGCTGAGGGCTAAGGACGTTTTTTTCATGTTCTCTCCTACCTATGTTTGGGGTAATGGGTTGCCATGGCGCATACCTGGCAATTTTTTGGGTATCGTCCTTATTTGGTTTGAACATGGGGAATTATGGCAGAAATGCGCAGAGAAGTGATCGAAGCGGCCATAGCCTCCGGACTTAAGGTTGCTTTTGCCGATGGCGTTTTGCAAGCCCATGAGCAAGAGCGACTTTTGGCCCGCATGCGTCATGAAATTGATGGGGACATTGTTTCCCAAGGAATACTCACCAGAATTCTTGGTGAATATTTGGAACTTTATCGGACCAATCGTGATGCGGCCCACGCCCGGGCAGAAAAAGCCATGGACATGTCGTTTCAGCCCAAAGAGGCAGAACAAATCATTCGCTTATGCATCGCTGTTGGTTATTCCAAAAAGGTAATGAGTTACGTGGAGCGGCAGGCTTGCCGCCAAATCACCGAACGACTTGGAGTGAAACCGGAAGATTATGATCTCTGACAAACAAGAAGCATTATGGGTGGCGGGTCTGTTGGTCACCAACAATTATCGTTTGTTGCGCCGTGTTGATCTCAGCAAATGGGTGTTTCCCGAACCAGAAGGTGACATCAAATCAGCGGTGTTTGTGGATGTGGAAACCACCGGCCTCCATCATGGCCAGGACAAGGTGATTGAATTGGGCATGCAAGCATTTGATTTTGATGCCAGGGACCGCATTGTGGGCCTTGGCCCAAGTTACCAAGGATTTCAGGATCCTGGCATGCCCATCCCCCAAAAAATTACCGAAATCACGGGTATTACTGATGAGGATGTCCGTGGCCGAAGCCTGAATGAATTAGAAATCAATGATATATTTGGGCATGCCCGCCTGATTATTGCCCATAATGCGCGGTTTGATCGGCCCTTTGTTGAATTCCTGGCCCCCCAAACCGCCGAGATGGCCTGGGCCTGTTCCATTCAAGATCTTGATTGGGAGGCCATGGGGATGCGCACCAAAAGCCTCGATTATCTCTTGATGCGCCATGGATTGTTTCATGAGGCCCACCGGGCTCTTGATGATGTGCAGGCCGGGGTTGCGCTGCTTGGTGAAGATGATCCCGATGGAAAGCAATTGTTTCTGCGCTTGACCAAGCAAGCGCGCAGGCCATCATTTGTGCTGACCTTCCATGACACGCCGTTTGATTGGAAGGATTCCCTTAAGGCCATGGGGTGTTTTTGGTCACCTGGTGATGATGGTCAAATCAAGGGCTGGTCCATGAAATGCGCCTCAGCCGAGGAAGCCAAGGCATGTCATCAACATGTGGTCGACCAATTGGGGCCAGTGGAAGCGATTTTATCGCGCTATAATGCCCTGACACGTTACAAACATGAAGATTTGCCCAATGCGCGTGAAACGCTGAAACCAAATTGATCTGGCGCAATGCCTGCTGCCCAACAGATTGCTAATCCTAAGAAGTTCCCTCTTTACACCCCCCGGGAACACCATAACTTGAAGCGTCTGTTGGCCGTTCTCGGCAGCAGACGTTTTTTTCGAGGAATGAGCCATGGATGATGCCATCGCACAACGTTACCAAGACATTTTAAGTGGGCTGGACCAGCTTGCAAAACGTCATGAACGTGACCGTGAGGATGTCGTATTGGTTGCTGTATCCAAAACATTTCCCAGTGAAACCATTGAGCATGTTGTCCAACTTGGCCAGCGCATATTTGGGGAGAATAGGGTTCAAGAATTGCAAGACAAATGGGTGGGGCTCAAACAGAAATACCCCGATTGCCGGGTTCATCTTATCGGCCCATTACAATCCAACAAGGTCCGCAAGGCCGTGCAAATTGCCGATGTTATTGAGACAGTGGATAGGGTGGATTTGGTGGATAGGATTGTCCGGATTTCTGCTGAAGAGGAGCGGTTGCCGGATCTTTTCGTCCAGGTCAATATTGGGGAGGAACCCCAAAAGGCAGGCTGTCTGCCATCGGATCTTCCCGATCTGGTTGCCTATATTCGCAAACATTATCCAGGCAAACTTCGCGGGCTGATGGTTATTCCACCAGCTGACGAAGAACCGGCACCCTATTTTGCATGGACAAGACGTTTGGCTGACAAATTGGGTCTTTTAGAATGTTCCATGGGCATGAGTGGGGATTATGATGTGGCCATTGCCCAGGGGGCCAATTTGATCCGTCTTGGATCGGCTGTTTTTGGCCCAAGAGGGTCTATGCAGCCTTCTTAAGTTCATTATTCGACGTCAACATCAATAATGTCATCCTGGGGGTTCTTTTTGAGTTGATCCCAGCCCTTCATGAAGGAACGGCCGACAAATATCAGCAATGCTGCCACGGCGATGTAAGGCAGCACAAAAAGGATAAGACCCATGAGCAAAATAACCCCGAGGCCCAAAAACAAAATGGCCAGATGCCGCAAGATATGATGGCTGTAGGGGTAATCTTGGGCAAAACGGGCTAATTTTTCATGGGTAAACAAAGAAAGGCTCCCTTGGGTTGGTCAAAATCTTGAGCGTTGACGGCGTGAACAGCTTCAGCTCATGTCTTGTATGTCATGGTGGATGAGAATCGCAATTCACGAGAGGAAAGATTACGCGAGGCGTTGCGTGCCAACCTAAGGCGGCGCAAGGCCCAAGCACGTGATCGCAAAGCCGTTTTGCCTGATAAGGAGGCCACGAACGACGATGGACGCACTGAGGATTGAGGGTAATGGGCCGTTAACAGGCAATATTAAGGTTTCTGGGTCTAAGAATGCCGCTTTGCCTTTGATGGCATCGGTGCTTCTCACCGATCAGCATGTTACCTTTCGCAACCTACCTCATCTGGCAGATATCGCGACCATGACCAAACTTCTCGCTGGCATGGGTGTTGAGGTCTTCCGAGATTACGACCTCGGCCATGCAACATTTAATGCCGCCGGTCTGTCCACGATTGAAGCACCCTACGACATGGTTCGGCGCATGCGGGCAAGCATTCTTGTGCTTGGTCCATTATTGGCCCGTCACGGCCGTGCCCGTGTCTCACTGCCTGGTGGCTGCGCGATTGGGACAAGACCCGTGGACCTGCATTT
>DKOD01000087.1:0-7516 GCA_002469865.1 Alphaproteobacteria bacterium UBA7371
GGATCACCCCATTTGTTGCGATACCTAATATGTAGGCCCAAACACCCCTATTGTGCAGTGCAATATATTGCATGGGAGCTATGCAATTGAGGACTGGCTGTCGGAAGGTGAGGCACCCTACCAGGAACCCATGGGAAATATGATCTTAGAGCTTGCGTGTTGATGGCTTCCTTGCCTGCAAACCAGCTGCCTATTTAAAGTTCCGATTGCACCACCACGAAAATTTTCAAGGCCACCAAAAGCCCAACGATCCACCAGCCCCAACGCCCCATGGTTACCATATCCTTCCATGGGTCTTGAGCCCGATCACGCGTCGCGCCCGCGCGGGGAAAGCCCCTCGGGGGCCACCGGTTCGTTGTTGTTAGGTGCTGTGCCTGGAGGTGCAGGTTGCCCGCCACCATCATAGGGCAGAATACCCCTGCGCGGGGTGCATTTGTCGGAAAAAAATTGTTCGACCATGGATTCTTTGCAATTCATGTGGGCAGGCTGTTCCAAGCCCTCTGATTCCGCATAAATCAAGGCGCCAATGAGGGCCAACAAAACCACGCCCAAAATAATCATGCCCCGACCCATATGCTCCTCCCTAAATCTTTGCCGAGCTAACCCATACGACTTGGGTGCCCTGGTACGAAATTACAAGAAATTAAAACAGACGTGGAAGACGGGCCAACAGCCGCAAAACCCTTTTGTTGCCTTCATGGAGTTTCGTGGAAGCCTGATAGGCCATGACGATGCCACGCACCAATTCCCCATCACTTGGGTAAGGATAACTGGGCTTGGCAAGCTCGGTATATGGCGAGGCTTTGAGCATGTGCTCATCCAGAAATGGCGCCATGTTGGACGAACCTGGAAAGAACAAAACAGCGCCTTGCAAGCGTTTGGATTTCTTCTCCAACATAAGTCCGGCATAGGCATCACGCCCCTCGGTCAAGGCACGATCGCTGTTGCTGCTGTTTTCAAGCCAGGCACAACCTTCAGGCGCTGGCCATTGAACATTGCCAATGGCTGTAATTTCCGAAGACATGTAGATGGATCTTGGCAGGTTTTTTCGTCTTTGTGCCACGGGCCAAGGCGCCACAATATTGCGAAGCACCACGCCTGCATCATGGGACGCGGCATGGGTCAAATAGGGCTGGCCGGCAGCATCACCTGCTGCATAAAGCCATGGACAGCCGCCGACCCGAAGATTTTGCGAAACCTCCTTGCCTATGCCCAATTCCTCCAAGCCCAAGTCGTTGAGATCATGCTCTCGCCCAAGGGCCTGCAGAACATGATGGGCATGCAACTGACTGCCATCGGCTAAATTCAGCCGCAGTTGCGCCCCCTGATCATCCACCGAAACCAATGAGGCATGCTCCCTTAAGGTCACCTGTTGTTGGCGCAAGACTTGCCGTAACAATTCCTGCAACTTTGGGGGATAACCGGCCAAGATTTCGGATCTGGCCAAAATCGTCACCCGCAAACCAAGACCCGCAAAGGCCTCCGACATTTCTAGCGCGATAGCCCCTCCGCCTAGGATGACCACTTGTCCATGAAGATCCTGGGACCAAAGATCATCGGTGGTCAAAACCTTCGGCGCAGCCAAGGGTGAAAGCATGGAATGCGTTCGGGGTCGCGAACCAGTGGCCAGCACCACATAACGGCCATCATGGAGTTGGCCGAGACTGTCGCGAACCTTGCCACGTCCCTCAATCCATCCTTTGCCATTGATGACTTGCACCCCCAGCCCCTCAAATCGTTCCTGGCTGTCATGATGCTGAATGGATGCCACCACGTCCGCCGCATGCAACTTGGCGTCAGACCAATCCTGGTCCATATGGGACGCATGCAAGATGGATTTTGAAGGCACACAGCCATGATGAAGGCAATCACCACCCATGGGCTGGGGTGCAATCAAGGTCACATCCAACCCCATGGCAGCGCCGCCAGCAGCCACGGACAACCCTGCTGCACCACCACCCAAAACAATGATATCTTTTTTCTTGCTCATGGATTTTGGCCCCGGTTTTTGCTTTTGGCCCAAGCCTTTGCCAGCATCTGCAGCAACATCAAGACAGCAAGGCCAGCCCCAACCCAAACCAGCAAGAATGGGTCAAAACCATCGGCCAACCCGCCTGCACCCTCAGCCACCGCCAAAACGGCCATGGCACCGGGCATCACGCCTAAGAGGCTGACGACATAAAACACGCCTCGGTGGATGGGCAGCAAACTGGGCAACAAATTCACAAGAACAAAGGGAAATATTGGCAGCAACCGCAACATCAATGTGGTGCGCGCTGGGGCTTGTTCCAATTCCTGCAATATCCATCCAAACCGGGTGCCGATGCTTTCTTTTTGTGCGGCACCCACCAACCGCTCGGCCAGCCACATATTAACCGGTAGGCCAAAAGCCACCGAAAGCATGATGGCCAGAAAGCCCAACCAAAAACCAAATAACAATCCTGCCAACAAGCTGGCCGCCGATGCCAGCGGCATGGAGAAGCCCACAATCGCGCCATAGGCAGCAACAAAGAGAACAAAGACCAGCCAAAAATACTCGTTCAATACCGGACGAGCCCAGCGGGCAAGCTGTTCGGCCATGACCTGCAGGTCGACAAAAAGCGTGGTGAGCAACAGCAAAAGCAACAACATGAAGCCCAAAACAAGCTTTTTGTGGTGCATCACATGGATTCCTTTACAAAATAGCTATGGGCTTGGCCCATGCACCTGGTTTAGAGATGGTGCAAATCATTGCCCATGAAAGATCCCAAAGGACAAAAACCCCATGACCATCCACCTTCATCACAACGATATTCCCACTGATCTTTCCTTGGGCAACATGCTTGCCATTGATACTGAGGCCATGGGGTTGCGGAATGGCCGGGATAGGCTTTGTGTCTTGCAAATGAGTGATGGTCAGGGCGATGCTCATTTGGTGCGTTTTGCGCCAGGCCAATATGAAGCGCCAAACCTGCGCAAGCTCCTTGCCGATGAGAGCCGCCTGAAATTGTTGCATTATGCCCGCTTCGATATGGCGATCATCAAGCGTCATTTGGGTATCATGCTCACGCCAGTTTACTGCACAAAAATTGCCTCCAAGATTGCCCGGACCTACACCGACCGTCATGGCTTGAAGGAACTGGCCCGGGAAATAGCCGGGGTGGAGATATCCAAACAACAGCAATCCTCAGACTGGGGCCAGGAAGAATTGACCGAAGCTCAGATGAATTATGCCGCCAGCGATGTCCTATACCTGCACAAGATACGCGAAGGGCTTGAGTCCATGCTTGCCCGCGAGGAACGAAGCCATCTTCTGGAACCTTGCCTTTCCTTCTTGCCCCATCGTGTGATGCTGGATTTGGAAGGTTGGGGGGATAGTGATGTCTTCAGCCACTGACTTAGAGCATGGCCGAAGGGTCATCACCGAAGAAGCCAAGGCGTTGCAATTGCTTGCCGACAGTTTGGGTGATGAATTTGCCAATGCCCTTGAGGCCATTTTGAACCTTAAGGGCCGTTTGATTGTGACCGGCATGGGAAAGTCCGGTCATGTGGGCAACAAAATCGCCGCCACCCTCGCCTCCACGGGCCAACCATCATTTTTTGTTCATCCCGGTGAAGCAAGCCATGGCGATCTGGGCATGATTGGCCGGGATGATGGTCTTTTGGCCTTGTCCAATTCTGGCGAAACCAGTGAATTGTCCGATGTTCTTGCCCATGCCAAAAGGCTTGGCATCCCCCTGATCACCGTCACCGGCCGCCCCCAATCCACCATGAGCCGCATGGCCGACCATCCCTTGGTGTTGCCCAATGCGCCAGAAGCCTGCCCCAATGGTCTTGCCCCGACCTCCTCAACAACCATGGCCATGGCACTTGGCGATGCCCTAGCCGTTGCGCTGATGCATCGTCGGATGTTTGCGGCGGAAGATTTTTTCAAGCTTCATCCAGGCGGGCGCCTGGGCCTTAAATTCATCACTGTTGGTAGCCTCATGCATGATGGGGATGATTTGCCACGCGTTCACAGCAATGACAGCCTGGACCAGGTGCTGTTGGAAATCACCTCAAAAACATTGGGCTGCACGCTGGTCATGGAAGATGACAAATGCCAGGGCATTATCACCGATGGTGATTTGCGCAGACATTTAAACCCCAAGCTGTTCGAAAAATTTGCCCGGGACATCATGACCACCGACCCAATTTGGGTGCATCAAGATGAACCAGCTGCACGGGCCCTTGGGCTGATGCAGGAACGAGGGATTACCCTGGTCTTGGTCAAAGATGATGGCCCTGAGCCCATTGGGTTGTTGCATATTCACGACTGCTTGAGGGCTGGCCTTGGCTAAGGATCGGGCAGAATTGCTAACCAAGGCAGCCGCCCAAGATCGGATGCGCTCTGAGGATGCACGCATACGTCATGAGCGTGGCAAGAGGCGGATGAACATCATCCTATCACTTTTGTTCATGGGCATCGTCGTTTTGTTCGTGGCCTTTTATGAGGGCCGATCACTGGTTGACAATATTGCCAGCCTCATGGGCCGCCTGACCATTGAAAATGCCTCCTATAAGGGCACCGACGAAAACGGCAATCCATATGAAATTGGTGCCCGCTATGCCTACCCCGACGGGGTTAACCCCGACCTGGTGGATTTGGAGGAGGTTGAAGGCTTTTTCTCAACAGAAGACGGCGCCCCCTTGAACCTGACCGCACAAAGCGGAACGGTTTACATCAAGGAAAGACGCTTTCGTTTGGCGGGAAACATACGGCTTGCTGGGGAGCGCGAATTTGAAGCCAAAGCCGATCGCGCCAATGGCAATATCAATGATGAACAACTGGCCATGGCAGGGAATGTGTCGATCAATCACGAATTGGGCTTCATTTCGTCGGATGAGGCCGTTATCAACAAGAAATCGAACCAAGCAACTTTCAAGGGCAACGTCCGGCTCATCATCAAACAGGAAAAGAAATGATTGGTCTTTCGAAAACGCATTTCGCCAACATCATCCTGGGGTTTGTCCTAACAATTGGGCTTGTCTTCTTCGCCACATCACCCTCTTTTGCACAACTTAAAATGACGGATTCGGGCGAACCCATCGAGGTGCTCGCTGATCAGTTGGATTATGATGACGAAACCCGCCATGCCCGCTTCACGGGCAATGTCTTGGCGACCCAGGGAAAATCGGAAATCTATTGCCAAGAATTGGATGTCTTCTACAAAGAAGTTGATGGCGAAAATGTTCTGGAAAAATTGGTGGCCAAGGTGGATGTGTTGATCATCACCGAGGATGGTGAAGAGGCCACTGCGGACCAAGCCACCTACCTGCCAGAAGAAGAAACCATGGTGCTTGTGGGTGACGTGGTCATCAAGCAAGGGGAAAATGTGATTTCTGGTCCCAAGGTTGAAATTGAGACAGCCACGGGAAAGGCCAAGGTCTCTGGTGGGCGGGTGCGTAGCTTCTTAAAACAACAGCCTGATAAAGATCCTGCTGCTAAAGCCGAAAAATCAGAAAAGAAAGATTAACAGCCATGGATGACATCCAGGGACTTCAGGCGGAGGGCCTGGGCAAAAGCTACCATGGCCGTCCCGTGGTGCGTGATGTGTCCATCAATTTGAAACGGGGTGAGGCTGTGGGGCTTCTGGGCCCCAATGGTGCTGGCAAAACAACGTGTTTTTACATGATTTGTGGCCTGGTCATGGCGGAACGTGGCATCGTGAGGCTTGAGGGCACAGACATCACCAAATTGCCCATGCATATGCGCGCCAGGCTTGGCATTGGCTATTTGCCCCAGGAGGCCTCTATTTTCCGGGGGATGACCGTTTCAGAAAACATCACGGCCGTGTTGGAGTTGGTTTGGCCAAACAAACAAGACCGCCGCCAAAGGCTGGAAGATTTGATGGAGGAATTCACGATTTCACATCTTCGCGATGCCCCGGCCATTGCCCTGTCTGGTGGGGAGCGCCGCCGTCTGGAAATAGCAAGGGCACTGGCCACAGATCCTGGCTATGTGTTGCTAGATGAGCCCTTTGCCGGCATTGACCCCATTGCTGTTGGTGGAATCCAGCGCCTTGTGGCGCACCTCACCGATCGTGGAATTGGCGTGCTGATCACCGATCATAATGTACGTGAGACCCTTAGGCTCATTGACCGAGCCTACATCATGCATGACGGGCAATTGCTCCATGAAGGCACGCCACAATCGGTGATTGATAATGAAGCCGTGCGACAGGTCTATCTCGGTGACAAATTCGATCTGTAATTGCCCCCTTGCATTTGGGCGCCGACAGGGCCACGTTTCATGGTAACGGGGCGGTTACGCCCTTACCGCTTCCGTTATTGCATAAGGGGCATTCGCCCCTTGGTCATACCCTGCCGATCATGATTATTCATGCATGTCGGCGTGATAGGAGGAAGCCCATGGAAATCATCGTCACAGGAAAATCAATGGATGTAGGCGACGCCCTGCGCACCCATGTCACCGACATGATCGGCGCCATGGCCGAGAAATATTTTGAGCGCGCACAAAATGCATCTGTTGTGTTCACCATGGAAAATGGTCGGGTCACGACAGATTGTCACATCCACCTGCCCACTGGATTATTCATGACGGCCACGAACACCGGCCATGAGCCCTACCCTGCCTTTGATCAAGCTTTGGAAAAATTGGACAAACAACTGCGCCGCTACAAGCGTCGTCTGCGCAGCCATCACGGTGCCCGAAGGGAAAAAGTCACAAGCTTTTCAGCGAACTACCATGTGATCGACAGCAACAGTGATGAGGCCAGTGAGCCAGAAGGTTTCGATCCATTGATCGTTGCTGATATGGAAATGCAGGTTCAGGAGTTCACCGTCGGCGAAGCCGTCATGCAATTGGAATTGTCCCACAAACCAGCCATGATGTTTCGCAATGCTGGTCATGGCGGCCTGAATATGATTTACCGTCGCGACGACGGACATATTGGTTGGGTTGATCCCAGCAATGGCAGCAACAGCTAGGGGTTACCCGCCACATGACTTCATTCGATGAGATCGTCCCCCATAACGGGGTCGTGGCTGATCTTCGTGTTTCCTCAAAGAAACAATTATTACAAGAACTCTCCGAACGGGCCGGCCAGCTTTTTGGCCTGGACCGTCGGGATGTTTTTGAAACACTGCTTGAGCGTGAGCGTTTGGGCAGCACCGGCGTGGGCAATGGCGTGGCCATTCCCCATGGCAAACTTCCAGGCCTAGACCGTGTGGTTGGGTTGTTTGTCACCCTGGAAGAACCAGTGGATTTTGAAGCCATTGATGACCGTCATGTTGATTTGGTCTTTCTTCTGCTTGCCCCTGAAAATGCTGGGGCAGATCATTTGCGCGCCTTGGCTAAGGTTTCAAGATTGTTGCGGGATAGGGATCATTGCAGCAAATTGCGTGCCACGCAGACAGCCGACGCATTACACGCCCTTATTAATGAACCATTTGCGGCAAATGCCGCGTAAAGAGCGCAAAACCAAAAAGATTAACCGGACTGCTTGATCTTTTTGTTTTTGGTGAACCATGTGCT
>DKOD01000087.1:7864-8382 GCA_002469865.1 Alphaproteobacteria bacterium UBA7371
CAGTTTGGTCTGCAAAATTTCCAGTACCGTCTCTGCCTGCTCAGGGCCCAGCAAGTGCAAGGCACGGGATCGCCTTTGCGGCCGGATGTTTGCCTTCGCGTGTCAAACGGGTGAGGGTCTGATCCACCGCAGCTCTGGAGGCCAAATGCAAGAACTCTTTGGCCGACAGCCAGCCGCCTTAGGGCAAGGCTTGTGCAGCAGACAAGATGGTTTCAGCAAGATGACTCATGATCAGACTCCGTGTGTCAGAACTGTATATCTACTTCTGACAACCTGCAAACAACAGATGAGTGAATGGCGGTGCTGGCCAAGGACGAAATCACCGATCGCTTACCAATGCCAAAAAACAAACGTCTGATCGATCAACATGCAAGAAGTTGATTCATATAGGTTGCTGTCATGTCACCTGCGGACTTCGGGCAGATTTGAGGCGGACAGAAAAGAGAGGGAAATGGCCCCGAGCGAGCGCTAGGTGGCCAGAGGGGGGCTGGCAGCCGGACTGTCGAAGTCCGCAAACC
>DKOD01000001.1 GCA_002469865.1 Alphaproteobacteria bacterium UBA7371
TTGCGAAGGATGATGAACGAAACCGACCAGCAGGCCCATTCTAAGGCCGTGGATTCGCTTTTAAATTACGAAACCGTCAAATATTTTGGTAATGAAGACCATGAACGGGGTCGGTTTGAGCTTGCGTTGCGCAGGTATGAGGATGCGGCGGTAAGGTCACGCACCTCCCTTTCGGTTCTTAATGTGGGCCAAGGCTTCATCATTGCCATTGGCCTCACCTTGGTGATGTATCTCGCCGCCCGGGGCATCAATAACGGCATGATGTCCACCGGGGATTTTGTGACAGTCAATGCCTACCTCATCCAGCTTTATTTGCCCTTGGATTTTCTGGGTTTTGTTTACCGAGAAATCCGACAAGCCTTGGTGGATATGGCTGACATGTTCAAGCTTCTGGGCGAGCATCAAGAAGTTGCCGATAAGCCAGCAGCGCCGGCCCTCGTCCGCACCGGTGGCGTGGTTGAGTTCGACCAGGTTGATTTTGGCTATGGGCCAGATCGCCAGATCCTTCATGGCGTCAGTTTTAAGGTGGAAGCAGGCCAAACCATGGCCATTGTGGGGCCCTCTGGAGCAGGAAAATCCACCATATCCAGACTTTTGTTCCGCTTTTTTGACGTCAATAAGGGGGCCATCAAAATTGATGGCCAAGATATCCGCGACGTGACCCAGGATAGTTTGCGCATGTCCATTGGGATCGTTCCCCAGGATACGGTCCTTTTTAACGACACCATTGCCTATAACATTGGCTATGGGCTTCCCGGGGCAAGCGAAGACGATATCAGGCAAGCCGCACGGCTTGCGAGCATTGATCAATTTATCAAGGATTTGCCCCAGGGTTATGGCACCATGGTGGGTGAGCGTGGCCTAAAGCTTTCGGGCGGTGAAAAACAGCGCGTGGCTATTGCAAGGACTATTCTCAAGGCCCCAGAAATCTTCCTTTTTGATGAGGCAACCTCGGCGCTGGACACCCAAACGGAACGGGCAATTCAGGAATCATTGCGGGAGATTTCCAAGGGCCGAACAGCCCTGGTGATCGCCCATCGTCTCTCCACGATCACCCATGCAGATAATATTCTTGTGCTGCAAAAAGGTCGCGTCGTGGAGCAGGGCCATCATGAAGAATTGCTTGCCAAAAATGGTCTCTATGCAAAAATGTGGACCCAGCAATCAAAGGCCAATGGTCAGTCGCAAGGCGCCCCACAAGGTGCGCAGCCCGAAGTTGTGGGGATAGACAGCGTTTGAATAGGTGGGGATGACAAATGATCCACCAACAGCATGACAATAATGATGGTGATGATGATGGCAGGTAGATGGCGCAGCATTTAATTGCCCATGCCAAAAATCTGCCTAAGGCGAAGGCCCAAAGGTGTGACCGCAAAAGCCACCAAGAACCAAACCCAACCATGAAGCGACCCAGAGGCCGTGCCAGCTAAGAAGGTGCCAATATTGCAGCCAAATGAGAGTCTTGCGCCATAGCCCATCAACAAACCACCAATAATGGCGGCCACAAGCTGCATGGCGGGTGGCGTTTGGCCATTCATGGACCGTCCTGACCTGATAGCAAAAATACTTGCCCCTAGGATCAAGCCAATATTCATGACCGAGGTGGTGTCCAGGAGGCTGCTGTTGGAAAGTGCAAAAGAGCCCCTGGTCCAAGTCCAAAAGGCAACATTTGATAAGTCCATGCCAAGCGCGCTGGCAATTTTGGCCCCCCAAAGGGTGAAGCCATAGGTAACCGACCAAGGATGGCCAGCAATCAGCAAGGTAAAAAGATTCAGCAAAACCAAGAGAATGCCTGCTTCCATCCAGCCCCATTGACCAACCCAATGGCGTGGGGCGCGTGGCATGAGTGGCGTGCGGCTTTGGTCAAATTTGGTGAACAATCCATAGGCGCTTAAGGCAAGGGCCAGGCTGATAACGAGAGAAGGCAGCCAGCCTGTTATGTCGGCAATGAGAATGGGTTCAAATGCAGGCAGGGACAGGAAAAACCCCATGTCCAATGAGGCCCAGAAGGCGCCGGCCACAAAACCAATAAGGGCCAGGGAGGAGCGTATGGAGCCCCCGCCGGTGGCAAAGAGTGTGCCTGAGGCACAGCCATTGGCCAGCTGCATGCCCAAGGAAAACAATATGGCACCAATAATCAGCGAAAAACCAATGGGGGCAGCGGCAGGGCCAAATTGTTCAGGAAATAACCCCATTAACGGAATGAACAGGGTTGCGGTTGCCGCAATGACCAAAAATTGGGCCCTAATGCCGGTGGCATTGCGGCCCACAAAAAAGGCCCTCCAGGAACCGGCAAAGCCAAAGGAGCCAGCAAAAAGAGCAATGCCAAGCCCCGCGCCGACAAGAAGGAGCAGGGCCTGTTTGCCCCCAGCTTCCGCCATCACAAAAATGGCCAGAAGCGTCAGGGTAATGATCGGAAAGAAACCCCGTTGCCGGGGAAGTGTGGTGGTTACCATAGGTTGCGGATCCAATCCTTCACATCATCAAATCTTGTGCGTTCCGATGCCATGGCCAAATTCTGGTTGCGTGACCATGCAATCATGGAGCCGTCATAAAG
>DKOD01000017.1 GCA_002469865.1 Alphaproteobacteria bacterium UBA7371
GCATACCCAGAAATTGATCATATGTTCGATGACCGAAGGTTTGGATTTTGCCAAACGTTTGCTGTTTCCCATGCTCAAAGGGAAGGAATTGGCAGATATTCCCTCTGACAAGGGGGTGGTGTTGTTTCGGGAATTAATCACCAGCCAGAACAAGCCCAAGCCGGTGGACATTAACCCAGAGGAAGACCTGGCGGTCCTTCAATATACCGGCGGCACCACAGGCCAGCCTAAGGGTGCCATGCTTACCCATGCCAATTTGTCCGCCAACACCGACCAGCTGACAAGATGGTATCCTGCTTGGAAACCCGGTGGTGAGGTGATGTTGGGTGTCCTGCCTTTGTTTCATGTCTTTGCCATGACGGTGGTCATGAATGGTGCGGTGGCCAAGGGTGCCAGCATGGTGTTGTTGCCAAAATTTGACCCCAAAATGGTCTTTGCGAGCCTGAAGCGAACCAAGCCAACATTATTCCCAGGTGTGCCGGCTTTGTTTCAATCCTTGGCCAAATCACCCAAGGCACCACTGTTGCAGTCGGTCAATTTATGTATTTCAGGTGGGGCCGCATTGCCATTGGCGGTGAAGCAGGAATTTGAAAAAGTATCCGGTGCTATTCTGATCGAGGGGTATGGTCTTACCGAAGCGAGTCCTGTGACCCATTGCAACCCAGTGATGGCCGATGGACGAACGGGCACCATCGGGCGGCCTTTGCCGGGCACGCAATTTTGTCTGCGTGATAAGGATGATCCGAGCAATTTGGTGCCGCCTGGGGCTGCGGGGGAATTGTGTATTAAGGGGCCACAGGTGATGAAGGGCTATTGGAAGCGGCCCGATGACACCAAGGCAAGTTTCGTTGATGGCTGGTTGCGCACCGGCGACGTGGCCATGGTGGATGAGGATGGCTATGCCTCGATTATTGACCGGATTAAGGATTTGATCATCGTTTCTGGGTTTAACGTATACCCACGAATGGTCGAAGATGCCATTCAGGCCTTCGATGAGGTGGAAGCGGTTAGCGTTATTGGCGTTCCGGACCAAGCCCGAGGTGAAGTGCCCAAGGCTTTTATCAAATTGCGTGATGATGTGACCGGAGATTTTGAAGCGATAAAATCCAGCATGCTCGAACGTTTACGCGCTGAGTTGGAGCCTCATCAAATGCCAAGGTCTTTGGAATTTCGTGATGAATTGCCCCGCACCATGGTGGGAAAATTGTCAAAGAAAGAATTGCGCGCCGAGTCTTGAACTTGCCAATGAGGCGACCCCACTTGCCTTTCGTGAAGATGATTATGACAAGGGGTATGCTCCATGACCAAAACGTTTTTGTTGATGGCAGCCATGACGGGCATTTTTATGTCTGTTGGCGCATTGATGGGTGGAATGTCCGGGGCCGTGATGGCGCTGATGATTGCTGCTGGCTTAAATGTTTTCACCTATTGGAATGCCGACAAAATCGTCTTGCGTATGCAAGGGGCAAAGCCCGCCGATCCCATTGGCCACCGGCAATTGATGGATATGGTGGAACGTTTGGCCTTGCGGGCGAATGTGCCCACACCCAAGACCTATATCATGGAGACTGACCAGCCCAACGCCTTTGCCACCGGCCGCAACCCTGCCAATGCCGCTGTGGCGATCACCACAGGGCTCATGCATGTGCTGGATGATGATGAAATAGAGGCCGTGATGGCCCATGAGATGGCCCATGTGGTCAATCGCGACACACTCATCATGACCATGACCGCCACCATCGCTGGGGCGATTTCCATGATGACCAATTTTTTCTTTTTGTTTGGTTCAAGTCGGGGGCAAAACCCGCTTGCAGGACTCGCCTTGGTTATTTTGGCGCCTTTCGCAGCCATGATTGTGCAGATGGCTATTTCCAGAACCAGGGAATATGGGGCCGATCGGGGCGGGGCTGAATTGAGTGGTAAGCCCTTGGCATTGGCCTCGGCCCTGCGCAAGATCGAGCAAATTGCCCATGGCCATCATGTGGTGAACCAAAAGGCCGAGGAAAGTCCCGCCATGGCCCATATGTACATCATCAACCCCCTGGGCGCGCACAAAATGGATGGGCTGTTTGCCACCCACCCCAAAACCGCCAATAGGGTGGCAGAATTGGAGCGCATGGCCAATGAAATGGGCCGAGGCTCATATGCTGGGGCGCAGGTTTCTTGGACGCCGACGGCCAAAACAAAGCAAAGTCACAGAGGCCCTTGGGGGCGCTGAGGGCAGCAGATATTTTGCTCTGGGCCATCAAGAAATGATGTGTTGTTGGACCTATTTCGCCAAAAGTTGGGTCTTTAGTCCTTTAGTGGTGACATTCATGAAGGCGTGATGAGGCTTATGATTGCGCCGGTCATCATGGTGGCCATGGTCCCAGATATGAGGGACTTCGGGCCAAGCGTCATCAGGTCATGACGCCGATCTGGGGCCATGGCGATGAGCCCACCAAGCAAAATGCCAAGGGAACCAAAATTGGCAAATCCGCATAATGCATAGGTCATAATAAGCCGGGTTCTTTCAGAAATTTGTTCAGGACCTTTGTTGGCGAGATCGCTATAGGCCAAAAATTCGTTCAACATGGTCTTTATGCCCATCAATTCTCCGGCAACCATGGCTTCAGACCAGGGAATGCCCATGAGCCAGCATAATGGCATCATCACCCAGCCCAACATCTGCTCTAGGGTGAGTGGGTGATCAAAAATGGGCAGGGCCATCAGTGCCATATTGACCAATGCAACTAAGGAAATAAGCACAATCAACATGGCCACAATGCCAAGGAATAACTGCAAGCCTGCTTGGGTTCCCTGGGCGATGGCGTCCATCACCGAAGAAGTTTGGGGGGTGGGGTGAAAATCTCCAGCAGTGGTTTGTTCATCATGTGATGGAACCATAATTAACGCTAGGGATATGGCTGCCGGTGCTGACATCACCGAAGCGGTGATAAGATGACCGGCGGCTCCTTCGATCACGCCCTCCAACATGCTTGCATAGATGGCCAAAACAGTGCCTGCGATGGTGGCCATGCCCGTGGTCATGACGACAAACAATTCTGAGCGGGTCATCTTGCTGATATAATTGCGCACAAATAATGGCGCTTCCATCATCCCCATGAAAATATTGGCTGCTGCCGCGAGGCCAACGGCACCACCAAGCCCAAATACCCTGCGCAACATAAAAGAAAAACCAGCCACAATGCGGGACATGATTCCAAGATGGGTCAATAGGGTGGTAATGGCCGAGACCACAAGAACCATGGGTAAGGCCTGAAAGGCAAGAATCATGAGGCCATTAGGGTCATTCACCTCAAAGGGTACAGGCCCACCGCCAAGATAACCAAACACAAAGCTTGTGCCTGCACGGGTGGCATCCTGAATAGCCAAGACACCATCACCAAGATAACCCATCATGTCCTTCATGACGGGCAATCCGATGAACAAACCGGCAATGGCAAGTTGGCTAACAACCCCCACGATGCCAATAGGAACAAGACGCAGAGACCTCCGTTCTGACAACAAACAGGCGATCATGACAAAAGCAGCCAAACCAAAGGCTGCCTGCAGCTGAAGTAAGCTCATGATCAAGACCTCTTGGTTTGGTTGTCTGGCTGATGGGCGTCCAGGCTTCGCGCTAGGTCATCCATGAGATCATCCACTGATTCAAGTCCAATATGCAGGCGCAAAATGGCTTCAGGGTAATCTTGATGTTCACGACGTGCGATGGCGCCTGGGTCCACGGGCAGGCAAAGGGATTCAAAGCCACCCCAAGAATAGCCAATGCCAAAAAATTCCAATCGATCGGTAAAGCGGCATGCGTCGTCAAAATCCGCACCTGCCAGCACAAAGGAAAACAAACCCGATCCAGAGGCAAAATATTTTTTATAAAGCTCGTGCTGGGGGTGGGATGAAAGTCCTGGATGATAAACCTCTGCCACTTTCTCATGGGTCTCCAGCCATGATGCAACCATCAGCCCATGTTTGTCTTGAATAGCGAGACGGTGGGGCATGGTGCGAAGGCCCCTGGAGACAAGAAACACATCATCGGGGCTGGCAAACATCCCCGAAACATGATGATGCCTATTCAGCCTCTGGGCCACGTCGCCGGAGGCAAGTGTGGCCCCCATCAACACGTCTGAATGGCCCGAGGGGTATTTGGTGAGGGCCTGAATATCGATATCAAAACCAAGGCCTAGGGCATCAAGACCCAATGGGGTTGCCCAGGTATTGTCGATCATGGAAATGGCGTTGCTTTCTTGAGCCAATTTTACCCACCCAGCCAAATCTTGGATTTCAAAGGTAAGCGAACCAGGGCTTTCGCAATAAACAATTGATGGTTCCATGGGCAGTTCGTCCAAAGTTGGTGGGCTGCTTTGTGCATGGAATATGGCATGGCCAGAGAATTTCGCGACCACATCTTCAATGGCGCGCCGGGCTGGTTCGTAAATACTGTCGCTTGCCACAATGAGGCCGCCCGGCTTCATGCATGCCACCAGTGGGTTCCATAATGCCGCTAGCCCTGAGGGATGAAGTTGGCATTCCTCTGCCCCAGACAGATCGCAAAGAAGGTCCATGAGAGCAGAATGGGTGGGGGACTTCAAGCCATAACGATAATCTTCCCTTGGGTTTCCCCTGGGGCTGCGCATGTGGGCTGTGTCGTCGAGAAGAACCGTTGAGCCCCTAAAAGGTGGGACGTTCACAAGCCTGCTTTGCCTATGTTTGCGGCCAACATGGCTTGTTCTTGTGGCAGGGTCTCTTTTGTTGCTCATGATGGGTTAGACCCCTTTTGGGTGACGTCAGGTGAAAGGCTTAATTGGTTAAAATCTTTGGGGACATGCAGCATGCGGCTTTCCCGAGCAAAGGGTTCAAAACCAGCGGTTTGGTAGGTAAGCAGAGCCCTTGGATGGTCAAGATTGCATGTTTCTACCCCAAGCATTGGGGGGTTATCTTCCAGCATGACCAATATCGCCTGATCCAAAAGCCATGGCCCAAGACCACGGCCCGTAAAGGAGGGAAGCAAGCCAAAATAGGTAAGCATTCTGGGGCCATCATCATCGCGGCTTGTTTCAAAAAAACCTGCAGGCTCCCCATCAACCAGAATATGAAAAATACGCGTGTTGGGGGCATGGATGAGCCGCATTAATGCCTCATCATCCAGCATGGAACGGTCGCACCACAAATAATCCCGACCAACAGAGAGATAGAGGTATCGGTAGTAACCACTGCTGATATGTGGGCATTCCAAAAGGATGGGTTGTTTTGCATGATGCTTGGTGTGGGGTGGGTGGTTCCCGCGGCGGAGATGTGTCACCTCCACCGAAATATCACGTCCATCCATAACCATCATTCAATGGGCAGGTCGCTGCGACCACCCCATTCGGTCCAGCTTCCGTCATAGACCGACCAGCTGCGGTGGCCTGTTAATTCCAATGCCGCTGCGATGATGCATGCAGTCACACCTGAACCACAGTAACAGATGACCCTCTTATTGGCCGCCACGCCAACATTTTTGAATTCTTCTCCTAGGGCATCAATATCTTTAAAGCAGCCATCTTTGGTCAATAATTGGCCAAATGGCAGGTTCACCGCCCCTGGTATATGGCCTTTACGCAAACCAGGCCTTGGTTCTTCAGCTTCGCCGCGGTAACGCTCAGGCGAACGGGCATCAATGACCACGTAATCATCGCGCCCCAAAATGCTCAAGACTTGGTCAGCATCGCGGATAAGAATGTTGTTCATTCTGGGTGTGAAATGCCGCTCGCGCCTGGGTGCAGGACGGTCCGATGTGGGTCGCCCTTCATCAATCCATTTGGCAAGCCCGCCATCAAGGATGGCCACATCATTATGGCCCATCACCTTAAACATCCACCATACCCGTGGCGCGGAAAACATCCCCAAGCGGTCATAGATAATCAATCGGTTGCCATCGCCTAGCCCCAATTTGCGCACCCTGGAGGTAAATAATTCGAGTGAAGGAAAGCTGTGGGGTAGGCCAGTATCTTGATCGGCGATGTCGTCAATATCAAAGAAGACTGCGCCAATAATATGTTCGCGTTGGTATTCCTCTTCTGGTTCCAAGTCGGAACCAGGCATGAACCAACTGCCATCGACCACGCGGACATCCGGTGATGCAAGGTTATCAGCCAGCCACATGCTGGACACCGCCACGGGAAAATCTTTGCTCACAACGATTACCTATCAAGCTG
This sequence comes from Alphaproteobacteria bacterium UBA7371, assembly GCA_002469865.1. GTDB lineage: Bacteria > Pseudomonadota > Alphaproteobacteria > UBA8317 > UBA8317 > UBA8317. Next base: position 6,195 of record DKOD01000017.1, read on the forward strand.
TTGAAAAAAAATCGACAATCCTTGGCAGACTAAAACGCCTATGGCCACATCTTCAAGCAAACAATGAAACCGCGCTCATGACACTTGCTCAGACATGTCAGGCAGGTCAGGAAATGATGCCTTGGGCAGTGTTGGCAGGCTTTTGCTTTTCAAAAAATCTTCGTTGAACAATTTGGATTGGTAACGTGTCCCAAGATCACACAAAATGGTCGCAATGTTATGGCCTGGGCCCATTTTTTTGGCCAATGCCATGGCCCCAGCCACGTTGATGCCGGTCGAGCCACCCACATTTAACCCTTCCTCACGCAGCAGCCGAAATGCCACTGTTAAGGCTTCATCATCGCCAATCTGAACATGATGGTCGAATGAGATGCCCTCCATGTTGACGGTCAGTCGGTTGTTGCCAATGCCTTCGGTGATCGAATTGCCTTGGGGATTAAAGCTGCCATGCACAAAATAATGATACATGCCTGAGCCCATGGGGTCGGTGAGCGCCACCTGTATCCCGGGGTCATAAGCCTTAAGGGCAATATGCACCCCAGCCAAGGTGCCGCCTGTCCCCATGGCGCAGGTGAAGCCATGGATATTGCCGTCAAGTTGGCGGATGATTTCCGGCGCTGTGTGGTCAATATGGGCTTGGCGGTTTGCCAAGTTGTCAAATTGATTGGCCCAGATGGCACCGGCCGGATCCATGTCATTCAGTGCGGCCGCGAGGCGTTGTGAGTAACGGATGTAATTGTTGGGGTTGGTGAATGGGGCGGCAGGGACCTCAACAAGTTTGGCCCCATAAATGCCAATGGCATCTTTCTTTTCTTGAGATTGGGTTTCTGGGATAACAATAACACAACGGTAGCCTTTCGAAGCCGCCACCATGGCAAGGCCAATGCCCGTGTTTCCCGCGGTGCCCTCAACAATGATGCCACCAGGCCGAATAAGGCCGTCTTTTTCTGCTTGGTTGATGATCGACAGGGCTGCCCGATCTTTGATCGATTGGCCAGGATTCATAAACTCACATTTGCCATAGATGTTGCAGCCAGTTTCCTCAGAGGGAAATGTTAAGCGCAGCATCGGCGTGTTGCCGATGAGATCTGCAATGCTTCCAGCAGGCGCAACCATGGGTAAACTCCTAAGATACGAGGACTTAAACTTTTTGCAGTCCGATCTGATGGACGTCAATATTTCCAGCCCGAAACCCACCCTCGCAATAACTCAGGTAATAATTCCAAAAACGTTGAAATCTCTCGTCAAAACCCAATTTGGCAACCTCATCCCAACGTTGGTTGAACACGACACGCCACTCGGCCAGGGTGCGGGCATAATCAAGGCCAAAGCCCTTATTATCATGCCAGGAGAGGCCAGCGCGCTCGACCTCAGATTTGAGGCTGGAGATCGATGGTAGCATGCCGCCAGGGAACACATGGCGTTGAATAAAATCCACGGATTTTCTGTAGCTTGAGAAAAATTCATCGCGGATGGTGATAATTTGCAGGCCCGCACGGCCGCCGGGTTTGAGCCTGTCCTGCAGGCTTGAAAAATAAACGGGCCAATAACGCTCCCCGACCGCTTCAAACATTTCAATTGAGGCCACCGCATCATAGGTGCCATCCAAATCGCGATAATCAATGAGGCGCAGGTCAATTTTTTCGCCAAGCCCTTCTTCTTGGATGCGCCTTGCGGCAAATTCAAATTGGCTTGGGCTAATGGTGATGGCGGTAACCTTGGCACCAATTTCGGTGGCGGCAAATTTTGCAAAACCACCCCAGCCACAACCAACCTCCAACACATGCTTGTCACGTTCCAGCGCCATAATATCGGTGAGGTTTTTGTATTTTCGTGCCTGGGCCAGGGATAGGTTATCAGCGCCATCATAACAGGCCGATGAATAGGTCATGCTGGGGTCAAGCCAAATCTCATAAAATTCATTGCCCAGATCATAATGGGCCATGATGTTGGAGCGCGATCCGCGCCGTGAATTATCACGCCAGGCATGAAGACCCCGATGGGCCATGGACCGCAAGGGATGCGCCGATGGCTTTGCACCCAAATGTTTGATGTTACGGGCAAAGAATTCCACAACCGCGGAAAGATCATTGCTGGACCAATCGCCATCGATGTAGCTCTCGGCAAAGCCGATATCACCACCCAGAACGGCACGCCGCCAAAAGCGGCTGGCATGAAGTTGAATGTTTGCAGAGGGGTGCTCGGACAAACCAAATTCATGTTTTCTGCCAGGTTCATTGATCACCAATTTGCCATCGGCACATTTTTTCAATGTGGCGGTACAAAATTGTCGGGCCAAAGGTGCAAACGGGTCCATGTGGTTCCTCAATATCTATGCAAATACATCTGTGACATTTTGTCATGATTTAAGCCATAGCTGGTCCAAAACAATTATTTCAAATTTGCTTTCCCCTCATGCGGTCATAGGAGGCTAAGGCTTCAGCCCTTGCCGTGGCATGGTCCACCACAGGTTTTGGATAGCCTGCTGGCGGCACAGGGCAAGTCCAAGGTTTCTGCAAGATTTTGTTGGGCAATGGGGCAAGTTCAGGGACATATTTTCGGGTGTAGTTACCCTGGGGATCAAATTTTTCACCTTGGGTGATGGGGTTGAATATCCGAAAGTATGGGGCCGCATCAGCCCCACTTCCCGCCACCCATTGCCATGAGGCGGTGTTGGAGGCGAGGTCAGCATCAACCAAGCAATCCCAGAACCAAGCTTCGCCATGGCGCCAATCGAGCCTTAGGTGTTTGGTAAGAAATGAGGCCGTGATCATGCGCAGGCGGTTATGCATGAAGCCCGTTGCATACAATTCACGCATCCCGGCATCCACGATCGGATATCCTGTTTTCCCCCATTTCCAGGCCTGAAAAAGCTCATCCTTCTCTTGCCATGGAAATTGGTCGAATTCCTGCTTGTAATTGCCCGTGGTGATGGTGGGAAAATGGAACATCAAATGCTGGGCGAAATCCCTCCAGCCAAGTTCTGATAGGAATATGTTGCCAACAGGATCATCAATATTCAAACCTTCACGCACCAACCACCAGAGCCTGCGCACGGATAATGCACCAATGGTTAAATAACCTGAGATTTTGGAGGTGCCTGGAAGGTCAGGGCGGTTTCGTTGTTCGTCATAGCCACCAATAAGAGGCACAAATTCCTCAAAGCGCTGCATGCCAGCATTGCTTCCTGCAGGCCAATATTGGGCAAGTTTTTCCCCCCAACCTTGGTCAGCCTCATGGAGCTT
>DKOD01000060.1:0-4190 GCA_002469865.1 Alphaproteobacteria bacterium UBA7371
CAAGAATTTGAACAGATCGTTCTTGGTGGGATTGATGCATCTCCAGTGGGTGAAGTGTTGGTCGAGGAATCAGTGCTGGGCTGGAAAGAATATGAGATGGAAGTTGTCCGGGATTGTAAGGACAATGCCATCATCATTTGCGCCATCGAAAATGTTGACCCCATGGGGGTTCATACTGGTGACTCCATCACCGTGGCACCGGCCCAAACCCTTACGGACAAAGAATATCAAATCATGCGGGACGCATCGATTGCCGTGTTGCGGGAAATCGGCGTGGAGACCGGTGGTTCCAACGTTCAATTCGCCCTAAACCCAGCTGACGGCCGCATGACCGTGATTGAGATGAATCCACGTGTTTCACGTTCATCAGCCCTTGCCTCAAAAGCCACCGGATTTCCCATTGCCAAAGTCGCCGCCCTTCTTGCCGTTGGTTACACGCTTGATGAGCTTACCAATGAGATCACCGGCGTAACCCCTGCAAGCTTTGAACCCACATTGGATTATGTGGTTACCAAAATCCCGCGTTTCGCATTTGAAAAATTTCCTGGCAGCGAAAGTGTTCTCAGCACATCCATGAAGTCTGTGGGTGAGGCGATGGCCATTGGCCGCAATTTTGCTGAATCTTTTCAAAAGGCCCTCCGATCCTTGGAAACAGGGCTCGATGGCTTTTCGTCACCGGGCATCAAAAATTTGGGTCAGGGCGATGACCGCAACATCCTCATGGCAGCCTTGGCCATTCCCACACCGGAGCGTATTCTGGCCGTGGCAGAGGCCTTGCGCTTTGGCTTAAGCGTCGATGAAATTCACCAAGTCTCTAAGATTGACCCATGGTTCTTGGAACAATTTGAGCAAATCATTCACGCAGAACAATTGTTGGTTGAGGGGGGATTTCCCGCCAACCCCGACGACCTGCAAACCATAAAAAGCCTTGGCTTTTCCGATGCGAGAATTGCAAATCTGTGCAACCTTACCGAAGAGGAAGTTCGCCGGCGGCGCCAGGGCTGTGATATTCGTCCTGCATTCCGTCGTATTGATACTTGTGCGGCAGAATTTCCAGCAGCCACCCCCTATATGTATTCGTCCTACGAGACTTCGGGCCATTTTGCAGATGCTTGTGAAGCCGCCCCAAGCACCTCGCGCAAAATTGTGATTTTGGGTGGTGGCCCTAACCGCATCGGTCAGGGCATTGAATTTGACTATTGCTGTTGCCACGCAGCCATGGCGCTTTCGGCTGACGGGTTTGAAACCATCATGATCAATTGCAATCCTGAGACCGTCTCCACCGATTATGACACCTCAGACCGGCTTTATTTCGACCCCTTAACCTTTGAAGACGTCTTGGAAATCATCGAGCGCGAACAATCCAAAGGTGACGTGGTTGGGGTCATCGTGCAATTTGGCGGCCAAACCCCCCTCAAGCTGGCTGAAGGATTGGAAGATGCAGGCATCCCGATCTTGGGCACGTCACCGGATATGATTGATTTGGCAGAAGACCGGGAACGTTTCAAAGATATGTTGGAGCGTATTAACCTGCGTCAGCCCCAAAATGGCATTGCACGATCTAGACTTGAAGCCATCACCATCGCCAACGAAATCGGTTACCCTCTGGTGATCCGTCCTTCCTATGTTCTTGGTGGCAGGGCCATGGAGATTGTTCGGGATGAAGATCATCTGAACCGTTATGTTGATGAAGCCGTCGTTGTTTCTGGTTCAAGCCCAGTTTTGTTGGACAGCTATCTTGATCACGCCGTGGAAATCGATGTCGATGCCATCAGTGATGGCACTCATGTTGAGGTGGCTGGTATCATGGAACATATCGAAGAAGCGGGTATTCATTCTGGTGATTCTGCATGTGCTTTGCCACCATTTTCGTTATCCGAGGACATGATCCAAGAGCTCACCCACCAGACCATAGAATTGGCGAGGGCCTTGGAAGTACGAGGGTTGATGAATGTACAATTTGCCATCAAGCAAATTGATGGCGTGGATGAGGTGTTTATTCTTGAAGTGAATCCACGGGCATCTCGCACCATTCCCTTTGTTGCCAAAGCTATTGGCCGTCCTCTTCCTGCCATTGCAGCCAGCGTCATGGCCGGGGCAAATCTTAAAGATCGCTACACCAGCCCCGGAAAGCTTAACCACATCGCCGTGAAGGAGGCCGTGCTTCCCTTTGCCCGCTTCCCCCAAACCGACACTATTCTTGGCCCAGAAATGCGCTCGACGGGTGAAGTCATGGGCATCGGACGCAGCTTTGAAGCTGCCTTCTTAAAAAGTCAGCAGGGTGCTGGCAACAAATTGCCCGAGGGGGGTTGTGTGTTCCTATCGGTACGAGATGCCGACAAAACGGAACTTTTGGAAACCGCCCAATTGCTTTCTCAAGCAGGCTTTCGCTTGATTGCAACAGGTGGGACACGTTCTTTCCTAACCTCGAGGGGAATTGCGGTCGATCATGTGAATAAGGTTCTTGAAGGCCGCCCACATATTGTCGATCACATCAAAAATGGTGATGTGCAATTGGTGATTAACACCACCGAAGGAGCCCAGGCGCTGGCAGATTCCTTTTCAATCCGCCGAAGCACAGTCCATATGAAGGTTCCCTATTTCACAACCATTCGGTCGGCTTTGATTGCGGCCAGAGCAATTCTCACACAACGAGACCAAGGGGTTGAAGTATGCCCCTTGCAACAATACGTTTGAAACCCCACCTCCTGCTGGATAATTAACGGCATTTTTGGATTTAAAGAGGCATCAATGGACAAACTGCCCATGACATTACGCGGCTTCACGATGATTGAAGACGAATTAAAACGTCTCAAAGGTGAAGGGCGTAGCTCGGTTATCAAAGCCATTGCGGAAGCACGTGAGCATGGTGACCTATCGGAAAATGCCGAATATCACGCGGCCAAGGAACGCCAATCCTTTATTGAGGGCCGCATTCTCGAGCTTGAAGATATGCAATCACGCGCCCAGGTCATTGATCCATCATCCTTATCAGGCAGCAAGGTAAAATTTGGTGCCACGGTGTCTTTGGTGGATGAGGAAACCGACGAAGAGTCCCGCTACCAAATCGTTGGTGAGATCGAAGCTGATCTTAAGGAAGGCCGCATTTCGATAACATCGCCAGTGGCACGCGCCCTTATAGGCAAAGAGGAAGGCGATGTGGTGGAAGTCATGACACCTGGTGGCGGTCGTTCTTATGAGATACTTAAAGTCGATTACATCTGACCATTAATCTTCAAGCGGAATGCCATGGGCCATTTTTGATCGATGAATGGTGAGGGAGGTTTTGACACTGGCCACATTAGGGGATGGCAGGAGTTGGTTTTCTAGAAATTCCTGAAATCTTGGAAGATCCGGTGCAACGCATTTGAGGATAAAATCAATCTCCCCATTAAGCATGTGGCATTCACGAACGAACGGCCAGTTGCGCACCCTCTTTTCAAATAATTCTAGGTCCGCCTTGGCCTGGGATGACAGACCGACCATCACAAAGACCGTGATATGGAAATCCATCTTTTGTGCATCCAAATCCGCATGATAGCCAATGATATAGCCCTCTTGCTCCAAATGACGGACCCGCCGCAGGCAAGGTGGTGCAGATATGCCAACACGCTTGGCCAATTCTACGTTGGTCACGCGTCCATCCTCCTGCAATATGGCGAGAATTTTTAGGTCAATGCGATCAAGTTGATGGGCCACAAGAAACCTTTGGTGTAATAAGAATGAATATTTGTCTTAGATTGGGCAATAATATTTCGCAAGGTGGTTTATTATGATCACAAAAATACTCTGCATTACGGATGGCCGGCCTGGAAACCAGCGCCCTGCAATGCTTTTGGCCGCGGAAATTGCCCAAAATTTTCAAGCCGAATGGTCCCATGTAAGCGTGCCCAAAACGCCATGGCGCAGTTTGGGAAATTTCCTTGAATCATGGTTGTTGGGCGTCACAAAACAACAACATCAACCCTTGGTGACCCAACTCAAATCCGTGTCACATGATGGGCTGCTGATCATTACTTGCGGAAGAACAGGCCTTCCTTATGGACGATATTTGCGCAGAAAATATCATGCCAAATTGGTGCATATCTTGAACCCCTATGGTGGCCTGAAGCAATTTGATGCGGTTGTCATGCCCGAACATGATCGGATCAATGGCCCCAATATTGTCAATTATCAGGTTGGACTCACCA
>DKOD01000060.1:4579-5739 GCA_002469865.1 Alphaproteobacteria bacterium UBA7371
TTGGTTGTGGGGGGAACAAATGCCAACCAACATATCAGCCCACAAAATATCGCGGCATGGCGGACAGCGGTAAAAAGTCTTTTGCCAGACTTGGCAGGCGTTGCCATCACCTTCTCACGTCGCACCCAGAACGAAACAAAACAATTGGTCTTGGAAGCCTTTTCTGACCATCTAAGCTGTTTTTATGACGGCCAGGGACCCAACCCTTACCCAGGCTTTCTCTCCTTATGCAGCCATGCCGCGGTCAGCACCGATTCCATGAACATGGTGGCCGATGTTGCGGCGAGCAAATGCGCCATGATGTTGTTGCCTGTCACGGGCAGTCAGCCAAAATTTCAACCGGTTTTGCATAAACTTGTGGCCCAAGGCAGGGCCGATCATTTGGCCTTTGGCAGAAACATCGCGCCTTGGGATGAATTGCCAAAAGTTGCCCAGATGGTCACCTCTTTGCTTCTGGGCAAACATGCCCATGATCAGCATGAAAATGATGGTGGCGTGCCCCCATTTGGTGATCCAGTTTGAATGTTGTTGCATTGTCGGCCTTTGATCCATCCGAACGATGCTTTCCGGTACCAATGCGAATGGTGTGGCCGTCAATCACAAAAGCGGCCTTCCAAGGCTTGCTATGCTCACGCCGATACGCCCAACCCTCGCCGTCCAATATCAGATATGTATCATCACGCAGCTTCTGCTTAGCGCGCTATGGCCTGATCGCAGAGGGCCTTTAAACCAAATAACCTCGCGGCCCAATGCTGCTTGTGCGGCTCAATCTCTGAGCCATTCAGACCCGTCGCATCATGACCCAGCTTGTCGGAGCAGATCGTCAGTGCTTCCACACTTGGTTCCATGCGGTTGTAGCGCAACACGCGGATGTGGGGAACGCTGTCCTTTACTAAGGGTTACGTAAAAGTCAGCTGTGCGGGACCAACGTGACATTGGATTATCCAGCGAAAAATTGCTTTGCTTTAGGCTTTGGCTAAGTTGTTTTGGTCACTGACGAGTTTTGGGTCATGTTCGAAGGAAACGAACATGACCCAAAATGCACTGGAAAGCTTCTCAAGAAACAGCACCACCGCTCATTCAGGTCGCGTATAAACCAGCCGTCTTTGCGCGTAATGCAATGAGCGCTAGCACAATATCGATGGTTGGAGTTGGCGTAT